>JBEKIK010000325.1:0-3670 GCA_050011795.1 Thermoguttaceae bacterium
GGCGTTAATGGTAATGTTACGCCCGGCCAATTCGCGGGAAACGGTCCTCGTCAGGCCGATCACCCCGGCCTTGGATGCGGAATAATTCGCCTGTCCGGGATTGCCCATCAGGCCGGAGACGCTGGCGATATTGATGATCCGCCCCTGCCGGCTTTTCATCATTGGTTTTGCCGCGGCCCGGGTGAAAAGGAACGTGCCTTTTAGGTTGATATTGATTACCGCGTCCCACTGGTCATCCTTCATGCGCAAGATCATATTATCGCGGGTAATACCGGCATTGTTGACCAGTATTTGCAGGCCTCCCCAGAGATTGACGACCTCGTCGACCACGGCCCCAACGCGATCGCTGTCGGTCACATCGCAAGCCATGGGCTCTGCCGTTCCACCGGCAGCGCGAATCGTGTTGACGGTCTCGGCCAAGGATTCGGTGTTAACGTCGATGCAGGCCACCTTTGCGCCACAGCGGGCCAAGGTGATTGCAATCGCCCGGCCAAGACCTTTCGCCGCGCCGGTGACAATGGCCGCTTGCCCGGTCAAATCCGTTGAAATACGGCCCTTGGGCTGATCGGTCATAAATTACTCCATTTCCTAAACGCTCATAACGCTCCCCGACCGACCGACCATGCTATGCATGGTGCCCGTCGGTGCCCGGTCGCGGCTAAATTCCGTTTCACTTCGGGTCGCGGCTAAACACACTGTCCACTGTCCACCGCTCACTGTCCACTTTTTCTGTCCACTGTCCACCGCCCACTGACCACTTTTCTCAAACTTCCACGCACTGGCAGGAAACGCTGCGATCGATTCGCCTTAGCAGCCCGCGTAGCACCCGGCCGGGTCCTACTTCGTAAAACTGGGAAAAACCATGGGCGATCAAATATCGCATCGAATCCTCCCAACGGACCGGATTTAGCACTTGTTGCATCAACAAGCGGCGGATTTCCTCTGGATCGTGGTGCGGCTTGGCGTCGTAGTTCGATATTACGGGGATCCGCGGCTTGTGCATGGGCACTATCGATAGGGCCTGCTCCAAGCGTTCCACGGCCGGCTGCATGATTTCCGTATGGAAAGCCCCCGCCACTGCCAAGGGCACGGCCTTCATGGCTCCGAAGGATTGGGCCATCTCGGCCGCCCGCTCGCAAGCGTCATTAGTTCCGGAAATAACGATATTGCCCGGACAGAGCAGGTTGGCAATTTCCAGTATTTCGCCGTCCCTGGCTTTTTTGCAGAGTTTTTGCACGTCTACCAGTTCCAGCCCGAGGATGCTAACCATTCCGCTGGGCGTGGCGTCGGCGGCCTCTTGCATGGCTGCGCCGCGATTTTGCACCAGCATCAGTCCGTCATCGAAATCCATCACCCCGGCGAAAACCATGGCGGTGTATTCACCCAGGCTCAGCCCGGCCGCTGCTTCGCAGGAAAGAACCACGTCCGGGGAATCGGCCCTCAACGATTCCAACGCCGCGAGGCTGGTTACAAACAATGCCGGCTGGCTGCATACGGTGGAATCGAGCTGTTCGGCCGGTCCTTCAAAGCAAAGTTTCGCTAAATCATATCCCAGGACCTCGCCCGCGCGGTCGTAAAGCCTTCGCACGGCGGGTAGCGATTCGGCCAACCGCCGGCCCATGCCGACCATCTGAGCACCCTGTCCGGGGAACAAAAACGCGATTTTGCTCACGATGTCTCCACAATTTTCCGGCCCATGTAGTGACCGCAATTTGGACAGACCATGTGTGTTGGCACCGCGGTGCTGCACTGCGGGCAAGTCGAAAGTTGCTTAGGCTTTTTGGCATCGTGCGCTCGGCGAGTGCCGGTTCGTGCGTTGCTATGTCTGCGTTTTGGAACCGCCATCGAAATGAATTAACTCCTGGACTGTGTAAGCGAATCTATAAACCAAAAATCCTAGATGTAAAAGCAGGTTATGTCAACCATATCAGGCCCGAATTGTTTAGCTTACGAATTTGTGTGTTAGAAATCCCCTCTCCCAACCACTGCGTGGTGCCCGGAGAGGGTTGGGTGAGGCCCTTCCCCATTTTTCCGGCCGGCGTATCTCATCAACGACTCTGATTGAGTCACTCTCGACGACAAGCGTGATGTTGGTTAAACTAGGCGATTCTCAGAATTGGTAGGACCAGTTAGATTTACACTGGAAATTGGTAAATTGTCATGAATTCTGCTCCGCGCAGGGTGGTTATCACCGGGATGGGATTGATTTGCCCGTTGGGCAGCACCAAAGAAACGCTTTGGGAAGGTCTAAGTTCTGGCCAAAGCGGGGTAGGACCGTTTACATCTCTACCGTCGGGGGGGCTGCCGATTAGGTTTGCTGCCGAGGCCCGACAGTTCCGAGGCGAGATCGACGACTTCGGCCAACTTGAAAAAGAGCAGAAAAAAGCCATTCGGAAAGGCTCCAAAATGATGTGCCGGGAATGCCAGATGGGGGTGGCTGCCGCCCAACGCGCCCTGAGCGATGCCGGCTTGAAACCCGACAAACTGGACCCGGAACGGACCGGCATCAGTTTTGGTTCGGACTACATGCTCTCGCAGCCCGAGGAGTTTATCGAGGGCATAAAACAATGTTTGGATGCGGAGGGCCGTTTCCAATTCTCCCGCTGGGGGAACGAGGGTTTACCCAAAATGTCTCCCTTGTGGCTTTTGAAATACCTGCCCAATATGCCGGCCAGCCACGTTGCGATCTATAATGATCTGCGCGGTCCGAATAATTCGTTGACCTTGCGCGAGGCCTCGGCCAATGTGGCCGTGGGCGAGGCGTTTCAGATAATCCTCCGCGGCAGTGCCGAAAGTATGCTTTGCGGGGCCACGGGCACGCGATTGCATCCCATGAAGTCAATCCACTCCGCCCAGCAGGAAGAATTGGCTTCTCCCGACGTCGAACCCGCCCGGGCCTGCCGGCCTTTTGATCGAAACCGCACGGGAATGGTTTTAGGCGAAGGCGCCGGAGCGATAATGATCGAGGAGCTATCCACGGCCCAAGCCAGGGGAGCGACCATCCACGGGGAAGTATTGGCCGCCTCTTCTAGTTCCGTGGTCCAGCACAATCTGGTTGCCCAGCGCGAGGCAGCAATGAGCAATGTTCTGCATAATGTCCTAAAGGCCGCCAATGTCAAGCCGGAAGCAGTCGGGCACATCCACGCCCACGGGCTGAGCACGCACAGTTGCGACATAGAGGAAGCCCGGGCAATCAACAACGTTTTCGGCTCGCGTTTAAAACCCGTGCCCGTGGCCGCGGCAAAAAGTTATTTTGGAAACCTAGGCGCCGGCAGCGGGATGATCGAACTGATCGCCAGCCTGATGGCCCTCAGCCACGGCCGGCTGTTTCCAGTTCTGAACTACGAAACGCCCGACCAGGATTGTCCCGTGGCCGCTGTAACCGATGGCGCGGCTGAACCGGGAAGGACATTTATCAATCTCAGCGTTACTCCCCAGGGACAGGCCAGCGCGATTCTAATCCGGCAATTTGATGGGTAAGAACGCAACCGCGACCAGTTTCTGTAGGTTATGCTTCAGCATAACAACTTTGCTGAATTGAAAAACTCGATGCCCAAAATGTTATGCTGAAGTATAACCTACAGAACTATCGGACAAAGTAAAATCTCCCCCGTTTAGCCGCGAGCGGGCACCGACCGAAAGTTGGTCGGCGAGCGTGCACTCTAAATAG
>JBEKIK010000326.1:0-3670 GCA_050011795.1 Thermoguttaceae bacterium
AGATTAAACTGTGAACTGTAAACTGAGAACTGTAAACCTATGTTAACACAACTCCGCAACATCGGCGTTATCGCCCATATCGATGCCGGCAAAACGACCGTCACCGAGCGGATGCTGTTCTACAGCGGGTTCAGCCACCGCGTGGGCGAGGTCGATAAGGGCACCACCGTCACCGATTACGATCCCGAGGAGCAGGAACGCGGCATCACCATAAACGCCGCCTGCGTAAGATTCGATTGGGAAGTGAAAACCATCAAGCCCGCGGACCTCGCCTGCCCCGAGATCCACGTCAATCTGATCGATACCCCCGGCCACGTCGATTTCACGGCCGAGGTGGAGCGGAGCCTGCGCGTGCTCGACGGCGGGGTGGTGGTCTTCAGCGCACGGGAAGGAGTCGAGGCCCAGAGCGAAACCGTGTGGCGCCAGGCCGACAAGTATCGCGTGCCCCGGCTGGCGTTTATCAACAAGATGGACCGGGAAGGGGCCGATTTTTTCGGCACTTTGGATGAAATCCGCACCCGCTTGGATTGCAAACCCATCCCGCTGAATTTACCCGTCGGCGCGGGCCCGCCGCATGTGAAAGAGGCCTTTCGCGGGATAATCGATCTGATATCGATGCAATCGCTCGCTTTTTCCGACGACCGCAAGGACGCGACAATCGTTGCCGGCCCAATACTCGATGAATTGCGCGACGAGGCCGAACTTTGGCGCTCGCACTTGCTCGACCAACTTTCGCTTTACAGCGACGAGTTGACCGAACTGATGCTGGCCGGCGCGCCTGTGCCGGATGCGCTGTTGCACAGGGTGATCCGCAACGCAACGCTCAACGGCATGATCGTGCCGGTGTTATGCGGCTCGGCTTTGGACGGCATCGGCGTGCAGCCGATCCTGGACGCCGTGGCCGCGTATCTGCCCAGCCCCGCCGATGTTCCGCCGGTGGAAGGCATAAACCCGAAAAAGAAAGACGCGAAAATCACCCGCCGGTCCGACCTGGACGAACCGTTCTGCGGCCTCGTCTTCAAAATCCAAGCCGACCGCCACGGCGATTTGCACTATCTGCGGGTTTATTCCGGCCGTTTGAAGGCCAACTCCCGCGTGTACAATCCCGGCAAGGACAAAAAAGAAAACATCCCGCAATTGTGGCGAATCCAGGCCGACCGCCGCACACAGGTCGACGAGGTTTCGGCCGGCGACATCATTGGCATAATCGGGCTTCGTCACTCGGTCACCGGCGATACGCTCTGCGACCCCCACGAGCCCATCATCCTGGAATCGATCGCCTTTCCCGAGACCGTCATTTCCATGGCCATCGAGCCGGAAACCTCGACCGAGCGCAAAAAACTCTCCGACGTGCTGGACATGATGAAGCGGCAGGATCCCACCTTCCGCGCCCGCGAAAACGAGGAAACCGGCCAGACGCTCATCTCCGGCATGGGCGAGTTGCACCTGGAAGTAATCAAGCACCGCCTGCTGCGCGACTTCAAACTGGACGTCCGCGTGCACAAGCCCAGGGTCAGCTACCGCGAGACAATCGAGAAAGCCGTCGAAGTCGCCGGCCAGTGCCATCGCAACGTCGGTGGGCAGATGCTCTCGGCCAAGGTCCAGATCCGCATGGAACCATTTTCCAAGGGCCAAAAACCGGTAACCGTGGTCGTGGCCCCGGGCGTCGAGTTGCCCCAGCAGTATCTCACCGCCATTACCGAAATTCTAAGCGAACAAGGCGAGGGCGGCGGACTCTTGGGTTTTCCGCTTATGCACGTGAAAATCACAGTGCTTGCGGGCGAAGTGCATGAAACCGAATCGAACGAACTGGCCTTTCGCTACGCCGCCGCCGACGCCTTTATGAACGGCCTACGACAAGCCGGCATCGTGCTTCTGGAACCCATCATGCGCATGGAAGTCACCACGCCCGAGGAAAATCTGGGCGAAATCACGGGCGACCTGCAGCAGCGCCGCGCGACCATTGTCCGCACCCACGTCCGCGGCAAAAACACGGTCATCGAAGCCCACGCCCCGCTGGCCAATCTTTTCGGCTACTCCTCGGCCATGCGCGGCCTGAGCCAAGGCCGAGCGACCTGCACCATCGAGCCACACTCATACGGGCCCGCGCCGGCGGACTTGCTGCAAAGCTTCATGTAATCATTATTGCAAATTGAAAATTGCATAATGCAAATTGCAAATTGGACAAAGAGAGTAGGGATTGGGGATTAGGGAAGCAGAACACTCAGCCCCCACTTGCTACACTCTGCCTGCCCGCCTATACTAACGGAATCAGGTAAAAGGGCAAATTGCTCGTCTTAGGAATCGTTATGGGAATCTACGACCTTTATTCGAAACGACAAAGACAACTTCGTGGAGAAGTGCCGGATGTATATACCTATGATAATATTCCTCAGCCGCTTCGAGTTCAAATTGTGCACATTTGGCAGGATGCCCTCGGTAATTCCAGTGATTATCAGAACAGTTACACAGGAGATGTGTTCCACGCTTATCAATTCATCGTAAATACTCTTTGTCGAGAATACGGCGTTTTTAATCTAACTAAAGATAATTCTTATGGAAATCGCAATTACTTAAATGAGCTTGTTAATTTTGTCCTCCAAGAACAAGACCCTGAGAAAATACTGGATGCAATTGAGTTGTCATTCCATATCATTAATACATTTACGAGATGATATGAATATCTAATGCGAGAAAATGAATCAAAGCGGGCCGATAAAGCAATTGAAGAACTCAATACCCGCTTTCAGGAACATGGAATAGGTTTCCAATTTATCGACGATAAAATCATCCGTATCGATTCCGAATTGATCCATTCTGAAGTAGTTAAGCCGGCTCTGGTTTTGCTTCATGGCAATGAGTATGATGGCGCACATTCCGAGTTTCTCAAAGCTCATGAACACTACCGACATGGTAACACAAAAGAAACTCTGAATGAGTGCTTGAAGGCATTAGAAAGTGCTATGAAAACAATTTGCGATAAGCGCAAATGGCAATACCAACCCAACGCAACGTGCAGCATATTAATACAGATATGCATCGACAACGGCCTGATCGATACCTTCTGGAACGCACATTTTTCTGCGCTAAGGAGTACGCTGGAAAGCGGTGTGCCTACTGCTAGAAATAAACTTGGTGGGCATGGACAGGGTTCTACTATTGTCAAGGTTCCAATGCACATCGCTGCTTATGTGTTACACATGACGGCTGCCTGCATCGTTTTTCTCGTCAAATCCGAGCGAGATTTAAAGTGATACAGATTCTTCGGGTAACTTTTCAATAGAAATCACATGAATCAGTGGGGTGGCACTTTTGTGGGCGAAGTGTAATGAAAACTAAACTCATAAAGACTCGAAAAGAATATAGAGAAGCTCTAAAACGTATTGAAAAATTGATGGATGCCAAGCCCTGCAGTGCGCAGGGGGATGAATTAGAACTTCTGGCCGCGTTGGTGGAACTTTATGAACGCGAACATGAGCCTATTCCCCCGCCTGAACCGGTAGACGCCATCCGTTTTCGCATGGAACAGGACGGATTAAAACCCAAAGATCTATTGATCTTTTCCTAGCTAATGAACCATAAGACGTGGCTATGCGTATAGTATTGTATGAGAAAGCACGGAAGCGCAGCCGAGTTGGAGACTCGCCGTCGGCTAGCCGGACAACTCCTG
>JBEKIK010000327.1:0-4293 GCA_050011795.1 Thermoguttaceae bacterium
TTTTACACTGTCCACCGCCCACTGTCCACTGTCCACCTTCTCTGTTCACTCGTCGATAAAGCGAATCCCGCTCCACCGGTTCGCGCCCGGTTTCGGCGATCAGCCCGCGGATTTCGTCGATGCTCAATGCCCCGGGCGTTTTCGATCCGGCGGCGTGATGGATGCGCTCATGCCGCACGGTTCCGTCTAGATCGTCGGCCCCGTAGGCCAATGCCGTTTGGGCCACTCCGATGCCCAGCGAAATCCAGTACGCCTTGACGTGCCGGAAATTGTCGAGCATCAGCCGGCCGACCGCGATCACGCGCAGATCCGTAAGCGGCGACGCCCGGCGCAAATCAGACAATCGGGTGTTTTCCGGATGAAACGCCAGCGGTACAAAAGCCTGGAACCCGCCGGTTTCGTCCTGAAGTCGCCGCAATTGCATCAGGTGATCGATGCGATGCCCGACGCCTTCCAGATGCCCATAGAGCATGGTGGCATTCGATCGCAGACCGAGTTGATGGGCCGTGCGATGCACCTTAAGCCAAGTTTGCCCGTCGGTCTTGCGAGGGCAGATTTGCGCGCGGATTTCCGGATCGAAAATCTCGGCGCCCCCGCCGGGCAAACTCCCCAAACCGGCCGCACGCATCTCCNNNNATCTCCACCGCCGTCCAGGCCTTCAAGTGCAATTGCGGAAACGCCGCGTGAAGCTCGCGGATTATGTCCAAATACCAGACGTACGGCTTTTCCGGATGCACGCCGCCGACGACGTGCAATTCCGTGCACCCGGTCTCTGCCGCCTCCCGGCCCCGCTTTAATATCTCACCGATATCCATTACGTACGCCCCTGGATCGCCCTTGTCCCGACTATACGCACACAACTCGCAGCGATACGCGCAAATATTCGTCGGATTCAGATGGGCGTTGAGATTATAATACGCCGAGTTGCCGCTCACGCGCCGGCGGACGATATCGGCCAACTCGCCGACCGCGTGCAAATCCACTTCCGGCCGAAAAAGAAACTCCCCTTCCGCCGCGCTTAGCCGTTGGCCGGCCTCGACTTTTTTGTATATTTGATCCAACATTATCAAGTTTTCAGTTCACGGTTCACAGTTCACGGTTTTTACAATCAACTTTAGTCCTTCGGATTTTGTCATTCTTTCGTCATTCGTACTTCGTCATTCGTCATTTATTTTCATTCTTCATCCCTCATCCTTCATCCTTTGAATCTACCACGCCAAATCCGCCGCCCCGACCGCCAACAATCCCACGCTGATAAAGGCGTTTACGTGGAAAAACGCCCGATTGACCCGGGTAAGATCGTCGGGCCGGACGATCCAATGTTCGTAAAACAACAGCCCGGCAATAACCGCCACTCCGGTTAAATATATCCGGCCGAAAAAAGGATACGCCAGCGGCAACGCCAAAAGCAGGACGACCATCGCCAGATGGCAGAAAGCGGCCATGCGCAGCGCCGCGGCGACGCCGAATCGGGCGGGTATGCTCCGTAGCCGCATTTTCACATCAAAATCAAAATCCTGGCAGGCGTAGATAATATCGAAACCCGCCACCCAAAACAGCACCGCCCCGCCCAACACCAACGGCGCCGGACTGATCTCCGCGCGGATTGCCGCCCAAGCCCCCAACGGCGCAAGCATCAGCGCCGCCCCAAGCCAAAAATGCGACAACAGCGTAAAACGTTTCGCGTAACTATAACCGGTCAGAAACAACAGCACCGGAACCGACGCATAAAACGGAAGCCAATTATGCGGCAAAAACAATAGCGTGCTCGCCACGAAACACGCGGCACAGGTCGCCGTAAACAAAACCGCGCTCTGCACGCTTAAGACCCCGCCGGGCAAGTGCCGCGCTTGCGTGCGCGGATTAAGCCCGTCCAGCCTCCGGTCGGCAATCCGATTGAACGCCATCGCCGTGCCGCGGGCGAATGCCATGCACGCAAAGATACCCAACAAATCCAGCCATCGAAACCCCGCCGGCGGCGAACTCCGCGCGTTTGCGGTCCATGCCATGAGCGCCGACAACAGTGCAAACGGCAATGCAAACAGCGTATGGCTGAAGCGAATCATTTCCAGCAATTGGCGCACGCGGGTGAACATTATCGCCGCAATAATGATATATGGAAATTGTTTAAACTTTCCATCGCCCACTGCCCACTGTCCACTGCCCACTGTCCACTCTTTGCCCTCCTAACTTCCCCATCGCTGGATCAAAGCGTTTCCAACGCCCAACTGATCGCAAATCCTCCCGACGATGAAATCGACCAGATCGCCGATGGATTTCACGCCGTGATAGAATCCGGGCATGGCGGGAAGTATGATCGCGCCGACCTCGGCCGCGCGGCGGAGGTTGTCGAGCATCACCAGCGAAAGCGGCGTCTCGCGCGGCACCAATATCAGTTTGCGACGCTCCTTCAAATGAACTTCGGCCGCGCGGTGGATCAAATTCGTGCTCGTGCCGTGGACTATCGCGCTTAAGGTGCCGCTGGAACAAGGGCATATCACCATCCCGTCGGTCAGAAACGAGCCGCTGGCAATGGGAGCAAGATACTCGCGGTAGTGATGGTAATGGAATTTCCCAGGCTCGCCCGACCCCACCGCCAGCACGTTGCTCGAATCGCTTGATATGCCGGCCGCAGAGCGAATAGTTTGCAGTTTGTGGTCCTTCGGCGTGGGCCCGGTGTCGAGCATGAGCATGGCGGGATTGAAATTCTCCAGATCGACGGTCATGTCCAGTTCCTGTTGCAGCACCGCCTGCGCGGCCGCGCTTAAGGTCAGGTGCACGTCGCATCCGGCCGCCGAAAGCACCTCCATCAATCGAATGGCGTATGTTACTCCGCTTGCCCCGGTAATAGCTACAACAACATTCTGCTTCGTCATTCGCATTCATCCTTTCTTGGCAAAAGGGGCCTGTCCCCTTTTCCTACCTTTCCTACTTCTTACCGACGTATAATGCGGCTATGCCGAAAGTAAACGGGTAAATTGTCACTTCCTCCAATCCGGCGGCACGCATTTGCCGGGTAAATTCATCGCCTTGAGGAAATCGGCCCACGCTCTCGGGAAGATAATTGTACGCCTCTTGGGTGTTGCGTGCCAGGGTCTGGCCTATCCGGGGCAAAACGCGGTGAAAATACCAACTATACAGCTTTTTTAAGGGCCAAATTCGCGGCATGGAAAATTCCAACACCGCCACTCGCCCGCCCGGCCGGCACACGCGAACCATCTCTCGCAATCCTTTGTCCAAATCGCTGACGTTCCGCAGCCCAAAGGCCGCGGAAACAATTTGGAATATCCCGTCCGGAAAGGGCAAACTAACAGTATCCGCCTCGATCAATTCCAGGCCTTCCGCCGCCCCGGCACGGCTACGCTTTTTATCGCCGATATCGAGCATCGGCCGACAAAAATCGGTCCCCACCACGTGGACCCCCGACATACGCCGACCGGCTTTCCAATACCCCAAGGCCAGATCGGCCGTGCCGGTGCAGACGTCAAGAATCGGGCCCCCCTTGTCCCGCGGCGCTGTCAGTCGAATCGTTTTCCGCCGCCACGATCGATCCACGCCCAACGAAAGTAAATGATTCAAAAAATCATACCACCCGGCAATCTCGCCAAACATCCGCCTTATTTGGGTAGGTGGTAGATGGTTCATGGAAGATGGTTTTCTAAATTAGGCAACAAATGCCAACTGGATAATATAGGTAAACGTTTAAAACATTGCCGATTATCTCGTTTGCATATAATTTTTAGATTTTAACGGTTATTCCTGTTCTACGGGCCAATCTTGGCCGATTAGGCTGTGGTTAGATTCTATAACCTACTGATCCATCAGCTACTTTTGATAATTTCGGCAGGACATACAAGGAGGATAAAATAGTGAAAACGGCAACATGGCGAATCTTGACGTTTTCAATCTGGATCGGGATGCTGGCCGGCACCCAACTCTTGGCACAGCAAACCATTCTCGATAAAAGCTCTTCACATAGTACTATATCTAAAACAGTATATGTGGCTCAACAACAAGAGTCCACTGATCAGTCCAATACTAATCCAACCAGTCCCCAGCCGTCCCTGAGTTCGACGCCCACTATAACCAGTCCCCAGCCTTCCCAGAATTCGATCCCTCAGAATTCGACGCCCACTACAACCACTATTCAGCCGTCCCAGAATTCGACCCCCACACCCGCGGCCGCATCACAAACACAGCAAAGCGATTCGGTGCCGGGCACAATGTTTCCCGGCATAGTACCCTCCGACCAGAAGCCCGAAGCCATGCCCGAAAACATGGCCGGCGTGGATA
>JBEKIK010000328.1:0-3656 GCA_050011795.1 Thermoguttaceae bacterium
AAATCCTGCTTTTCCTCGGGCTTTTTCAATTCCTTGCTTTTACGGTGCAACAAACCGGCAAGTTTTTCCAGCCCTTCGCTGAGCGGATTCCCCACGATCTTCGGCTCTCGAACCCGGCCGTTGCCCTTTGGATGATCCGCGAGCCAATCGTCGATGGATTGGAAGAATTGATCGGCCCGATGCCGACATTCCATTACCGCCTGCTGCGCTTCGGCAAAACGTTGGTAAACCAGCAGTCCTTTGTTGGTCCGATCGTTGTACAATTTTCGCAAGATATAATCGACCTGTCCGTTGGTGACGCTCAGGCCCAAATGGTCGCCGGCCACGGCCTCGATGTTGTGGGCCTCGTCGAAAATCACCACGTCGTAAGGCGGCAAGATGCCGGCGTTTTGCATGCGCAAGGCAAGATCGGAGAAAAACAAGGCGTGATTTACCACCAGAATCTGCGCGTGCTGCATTCGCCGCCGGGCCTGATAGTAAAAACAACTGGCGTAAGTCGGACACTGCCGGCCCATGCAATTGCCATGATCGGAGGCCACTTCGTCCCAGACCGAGGCCATGGGCCGGAAATCCAGATCGGCCAGCGACCCATCGCTGGTTTCTTTCGACCATTTGTTCAACGCCCGGAGTTGTTCCAACTCCTCGTCATCGTCGAACAGACTCGCCATCCGCTCCATGGCGTTTTTCAACCGCCTGAGACTGATATAATTGCTCCTCCCCTTGACCAGAACCGCCGAGAATTCCAAGGGAATAACGCTATTAAGAAACGGCAGGTCCTTTTCCATCAACTGCTCTTGCAGGCTGATAGTATGCGTGGCCACAACCACCCGCAGCGAATGTGGCTCCTGTACTTCCATCCCCTCTCCCTTTGGGAGATTTTTATTCTCAGTCCCCTCTCCCTTTGGGAGAGGGTTAGGGTGAGGGGGGTTATGTGAATCTTGGAGCGATTTGTTATCAGACGCATCATCACTCGCTACCGTTCCTTGCGTCCCCGCCGCCGCCATAATTGCCGGCACCAGGTAAGCAAAGCTCTTGCCCACGCCAGTCCCCGCCTCGACCACCAAATGATGCTTCGCCCGAATCGCCCGATCCACCGCCTCGGCCATCGCAAGCTGCTCGGGGCGCGATTCATAATTTTTCAACCGCGCGGCAATCCGCCCCGATGGTCCCAGGATTTCGGCAGGCGTGAACATTCAGTATAGGATATCGGACAAGGAACAAATAAACCAGCCCGGACAGCTCGCCACGGAGACGCGGAGGACATGGAGATAAACTTGGTTCAATCCGCCATCACGCAACGGCCTTTAGCCCAGGCCCGGAGATGCTCGACGTGTTCGCGCATGACGACCGAAATCGGCTGCGTGGCTTGCATGGCCGCAAGGATGTGCTCGGTGGTGCACTCCTTTTTGTCGGCGAACGCCGCATACAGGCCGGAAATAACGGCTTGCTCGATCTCGGCCCCGGTAAAGCCTTCAGAACCGGCCACCAAACGAGCCATATCGTACTTCTCTTTTTCGCGCTGCCGCTTCTTGAGGTGTATCGAGAAAATCATTTCACGTTCCTCCGGCCCGGGCAAATCGACGAAAAAGATCTCGTCAAAGCGGCCTTTGCGCATCAACTCCGGCGGCAACTGCGCTAGATTGTTCGCTGTGGCGATCAGGAAGATCGGCTGGTGGTGGTCTTGCATCCACGACAGCAACGTTCCGAACATCCGCTGCGACAATCCCCCGTCGGCCGAATCGCTCGAGGCCGAGGCAAATGCCTTTTCAATTTCGTCGATCCACAATACCACCGGGGCCATCGATTCGGCCTGGCGCAGGGCCTCACGAAGCCGGGCCTCGCTCTCGCCGATGAACTTCTGGTAAAGCACGCCCGGGTCCATCCTTAACAGCGGCATCCGCCAGGCCGAGGCCACGACCTTTGCGCACAGACTCTTTCCGCATCCCTGTACTCCCAGGAGCAATATTCCCCGCGGCGGATCCAGCCCGAACTCGCGGGCACTGGCCGAAAAACCGCTGCATCGCAGGTTGAGCCACCGCTTCAGGTTCTTCATTCCGCCGATTTCATCCGGCGAAACGTCGGCGGCAACCGATTCCAAACAGCCCATCGTACCAAGGCGTCTGCGCTTCGCATCCACGATCTTGGGCAGATCGGAACGGTCCAGCACATAATCGTCATGGATAGCCCCGGCAACCACCCGGACAGCCTCCTCGGTCGTAAGCCCGCGCAACGTCTGCACCAGCATTTCCAGTTCGCGTTTGGTCAGCTTGGATTCGACTTGCCGGATGCTGTTGCGCTGTATCTCTTGAAACGTCGTCCGCACAACCTCCGTGAGTTCTTCCTCGTCCGGCCAACCAACGTCAAAGGGCACGGTCAGACGGAGCACGTCGGGCGGAGGGGCCACGCTATCGACCAGAACCAACGTCCACAAGCGCGAGTCGGGCGAAAAATACAGATCGCGAATCGAACGCACAACTTGCGGGTCCTTGCAGTGCGGGCCAAGATCCTTGAACAAATATATCACACCGGCGTCCGATTCATTTACATATTGCAGCGCCGCGGCGACCTTGCCCGCCTCGACAAGCGTTTTCGACTCGCCGCGGGACACGGAAACCAGCCCCTCGGTCGCCGACCACACCGCAAGCGGCCGTCCCAGGGCTTGGGCAGCCTCCGAAATTATGTGTACGGCCCTGGGCTCGTCCGGCGTTTCCATCGAAATGATCGGATTGCCCGCCTGAATAAGAAGAAGCAGTTTTTGGCTCTCGGGTCTCATCGCAAGGCCCCTAAGTTATGTCCCCTAGGTTATGCTGAAACAAAACTTACTGCTGTGCTTCTGATTTTCGTACGATCCTACGCAAGTCGTAACATCCAAGAATTCCAATAAATACCAGGATTATGAGGAAAAATCCCTTCACTATTCCACCGGCAGTATAATCCACAAGAGTAACGATGAACACAACCATGACCAGCAATATAATATGGATTGAAACCCTGTTCAGCAATTCAAGTCTTCGCATTCCTCCTGAATTCCCTATTTCCACACGGTAAATGTCTATGTCTTTTGAAAAAGGCCAGCAACATCGCGGTTCGCGCGGGCATCAAACAACTGCCTTACGCAACATATTTTCCTGCTCAGCCACCTCGTAAAAATCTATCCAGCCGGGTAAAATAACCGCTTCGGATTTGAGACGAATTATCGCGTGTTTTTCGGCGTTTTTTTGAGGACAGACCCGTCATGGTGGAAGCCATTATCGACATCCCTCTGCCGGGGCTAATGCTCGGCTCCCCTGCGGCCAAAGAAACCGTCCCCTGTGCAGGCGATGCACCCAGCCACTTTCTGGCCGGGCCGGAAAATCGCCTGGTCAAGGTGGTCGTGCGCTCCATACTCGAGGAAAGTCCGAACGGTTATAATCCAATAGTTTTGTACGGACCCAGCGGGACCGGAAAATCGCATTTGGCCCTGGGCCTGGCCGCCGAGTGGAAGGCCCGCTATCGGCGGCGGGTGGAATGCATTTCGGCCGTGGATTTCGCCCGGGAATTGGCCGAGGCCATCGAGACGCAGGCCCTCGAGGAGTTCCGCGCAAAATACCGCCAGGCCGGACTTTTGGTTTTCGAGGACATCGGCCGCTTGATACATCGCACGTCGGAAAAACTCA
>JBEKIK010000329.1:0-5334 GCA_050011795.1 Thermoguttaceae bacterium
CGGCGGATTGACGGGAGCCTGGCCCTGTTTTTCGTCGGCGGGTGGAATGAAAAAAGCGTCCTTGTGCGTATAGAGGCGGTAGATTCCGCGGGTAGGCTCCTTCATGGGTTTCTGAAACTGAGAGAACCGTCCTCCGTAACCCCAGATCGGGCCGATGCTGCGAATTTCGAATTGGAGTTCGGTTTTCCCCCTGGTCATTGCCAACGGCAGCGGCGAAGTATTGTAATAGAATCGGCCGATGAACGGAGGTTCATCGTTATCATTGCCGAAGTCCAAAAGGTCAATGTCGCCCAGATGAATGCAGCCCACTTGTTTGCCTTCGCAAAAGAGAATCAGGCGGTTTTGACTACTATCGGAACCCCAAAGGCGAATCGTGGCATAATTGGCATTTTCGGGATCGACCTTAAGCGTGAAAGCTATGCGCCCGCCCTCCCAACTCTCGGTCTCGGGTTGCAGGAGCCGCCGCGCCGGTTGATCCAAACCGCCGCGCACAACCTCGCTGAGGCCTGGACTGAAGTTGTGGCTTTCCTCCGACTGCGAGTCGCCCAGTACAATCATGTCCACGAGGCCGGACGATTGTTTCGCGGGCGAAAGATTGGCCTGAGCACGAACGGAAACAGCCAGCAAGAATGGTAGAACGACCGACAAACAGACTTTATGTGATTTTCGTAAGACGCCGAAAGTTTTGGAGACTTTGTGCAAGACATATATAGAATTGGGGCATTTCATCGAATTTTCCAACTTTTAATAAACTTATTGTGTCGAAACCGGAGCGAAACGGAACCAGTCCACATCGGCTTGACCGGTGGATGGTCGGCCGGCGGGTGCGTCGCAGAACAGGCCCACCTTTGCACCGATCCAATGATCGTTTACCGCGGTAAAAGGGCGGTCAAGATCGCTGAACCGGCTGCCGTCGGAACTATAACTGAATGTGCATACACCATGCGATACGACTTTGACACGCAGAAAAACGATTTCTCCGGGTGCGGCGGCGGAGTCTTCTTCGCGGTCGGCGGGACTGGGGCCCGGGCCGGGCTTTTGCCGCGCGTCGGAGACGGTTCGGATTATCTTCAATCCGTCATGAGTTTTCAGAACCTGCAATGAGGCTGTCGCCCGGCCGGCAATCACCAAACCGATGCGGTCTCCGTCTTCCAGGCGCGTAAGATCAATCCGCGTGGTAACCATGAATTGTTCGGCCGGGAATTTTTGCAAAAGCAAATTGGGATGATCTGAAAGCGGAGTAGGCTCGTTCAACGTGACCGCAGCCATGCGCAGAAATCCATGCCTATCGGTCAGCGAAATCCAGTCGTCGATAAAATTGGCGAACCATTGCCATTGCAGACCTAATTTCGGCGCATCGAACTCATCGCTGGTTTGCGGGACGGCAATAGGGTATGTCCGGCCGACGTTGGGTTTGCGATGCGTAAGAACCGGCTGGCCCTTGCCGTCGCCGTCAGGGTCTTCGCCCATGATAGGCCAGTCGTCGACCCAGCGGACGGGCTGGAGGTGGACGATCCTGCCGTACGGCAGATATTCTTGAAAGTGGACGAACCAGCCTTCGCCGGTATGAGTCTCCACCCAGCCGCCCTGGTGCGGGCCGTTCACACTGGTCAATCCTCGATCCAGAACGATGCGCGATTCGTATGGGCCATAGACATTCTTCGAGCGGAACGCGATCTGATATCCGCGGGCAACTCCCCCGCCGGGCGCCATGATGTAGTAGTAATTGTTTCGCTTGTATAGTTTGGGTCCTTCGATAGTATGATATGGGCTGCCATTGCCGTCGACCACGAGCTTGCCCTCGTCCAGCAATTTGGTGCCGTCCGTGCTCATGCGGTTGATGTGGAGTATGTTGTTTATGCCCGCGCGAGATCCGGCAAAGGCATGGATCAGATACGCTTGGCCGTCGTCGTCCCAAAATGGGCAGGTGTCGATCCAGCCTTTGGACTTCTTGACAAGGATCGGCGGATCCCACGGGCCGGCCGGATTCTTGGCCTTGACCATGTAGATGCCGTTGTCCGGGTCGCCGACAAAAATGTAGAACGCGCCGTCGTGATAACGGATCGCCGGGGCCCACATCCCGCCGCCGTGGAAAGGTTTTGCAAACTGCTCCACGACTGGATGCTTATTGATCGCATGGCCGATAATGGTCCAATTGACAAGGTCCTTGGAGTGCAGAACCGGCAGGCCCGGGAAACAACTGAAACTGGAGGCGGTAAGATAAAAATCATCGCCGACGCGGATCACGTCTGGGTCTGAATAATCGGCGTATATAATGGGATTTTTGTATGTGCCGTCGCCGTTGTCGGGACTCCAGATCGCGGGGGGAGCGACGGCTGTGGATTTGATTGCGTCTGAATCCGGCGATTTCCCATTGCCGGGATTCTTGCCCTTGTCCGCATCGACCGCGTAAATGCCCGGCGGCCAAGCCATGAATAACGCCGCAACTCCGGTTAAGCCGATCAAGACGGCCGTGCGAAATAGGCAAGAAAAACAAAACGTTTTCATGCAATTTCCTTCTTCGATCTGTTCCTTTACCGAATCGGCATTATATCATATATACCGCCCGTGTTCAATCAGGCGGATAAGAACATATCGAGCATTTGAATCCATGAAAACACTCTCGTACAATAAAATATTCTGACCTTTATCCCGTGCTTGTTTGATTATTTTATTCGCTGCCTCTGTTGTCTGATCTCCCTTTTTTTAATGCCCGTTCCAGCGGAATGAATCTCCCTTTTTGATATTCACCTCGCGAGTTGTTTCGCCGTACCGCACGCGGCATGGATTTCCAGCCAGCGAACGTATGTCGGCCGAAACCAGGCGGCCGTTCTTCCACTCGATATCGACCTCGAAACCGCCGCGGGCACACAGGCCTTTCATCGAACCGTCGGGCCATGCCTTTGGCAGCGCGGGCAAAAGCTCGATCTCGCCGGCATGGCTTTGCAGCAGCATCTCGGCGATGCCCGAAGCGCCGCCGAAATTGCCGTCGATTTGAAACGGGGGATGGGCATCGAACATGTTCGGATACGTGCGTGAAGGATCCAACAGCATGGTTAGAATTTTATAGGCGTGCTCGGCATCTTGCAGACGCGCCCATAGGTTCAGCCGCCATCCCAGTCCCCAGCCCGTGGCATTGTCGCCGCGAATCTCCAGCGACTTGCGCACGGCGGCGGCCAGTTCCGGAGTGCCGCGTAGCGTGATCTGGGCGCTGGGGAAAAACCCGTAAAGGTGCGACACGTGGCGGTGATTTCTTTCGCGGGCCTGCATGTCCCAATCTTCCAGCCATTCCTGGAGTTGGCCGGCACTGCCGATTTGATTGGGCGCAAGCCGTGCGAGGGCGGCGGATAGTTGATCGCGGAAATCCTGGTCCACACCGAGGATTTCCGCTGCGCGGATGCAGTTGCCGAATAAATCGCGCACTATTTGCGAGTCCATGGTCGGACCGGCGCAGACGCTGACGCCTTTTGGATGTTGATTTTCGGGCGACAGCGAAGGACAAGTGACCAGCCATTTGTGCACAGGTTCTTCAACCAGGGTATCTAGGAAGAATTGGGCCGCGCCTTTCATTACCGGATAGAATTTTGTTAAAAATTCCTTATCCTGACCGAATAAATAATGTTCCCACAAGTGTCCGCAGAGCCATGCGTGCGAGCGCCGGTTTCCGCAAGGTCCATAATCATGGACGCCAGCGGCTCGACGCACTCGGCCAGGTTGCACGTCTCGGCGGGCCAGTAATTCATTTCGGTATTGATATTGATGGTGTATTTGCTGCCCCACGGCGGATCCATGCTCTCGTTCCAGATGCCCTGCAGGTTGGCTGGCTGCGATCCGGGCCGCGAACTGGAAATCAGCAGGTAGCGCCCGAATTGAAAATATAACGCCGCTAGTTGCGGGTCGTCACTCTTGGCGAAATTCTTGATCCGTTCGTCAGTGGGAAGTTTAGCCGCGTCGGTTAGGCCGAGATCAAGCTGAACCCGGCGAAACAATCGCTGATGCTCGACGATGTGATCTTTGATCAGTGCATCGAACGATTTCCGGCCGGCGGCGGCGATATATTCTTTCGTCAAGGCCTCCGGGTCGCCGCTTACATCCTTGTAGTTCTTGTAGCTGGTAGCTGCGGCAATCAAGAGCGTGGCGGAATCGGCATTGTTTACGGAAATCCGATCTATGTCCAAGGCAGTTTGGCCGCCCGAGGCCGATACCCGCACTCGTGCTTGGAACTTAAGCGCACCAGTAATTCCTTGCGCCGATCCATTGACGCCTCTTAGAACAAGCGTATCCGACGATTCGGTCTCGACAGTTGCTTTCTGCAACGATTTCATGCCGGCGGTGAATGTGATTTTCCCGGGCTTGTCGGCCGTGAGCCGCACCATGATAACCTGATCGACCGGGCTGGAAAACACCTGGCGGGTGAAATTTATTCCGTCGGCCGTGTACGAAACGCTCGCCACGGCGGTATCGAGATTCAAGTCGCGGCGGTAGTTTTCCACGGACTTTTGTTCCGGAAACGTCAGGAGTAAATCGCCGACCGTCTGATACTGCATTTGTTTCAGCGGCTTGGCCATCATTTTTGCGCCGATAAGCCGGTTCGCGTCGCCGTACTTGCCTTCGAATATCAGCCGCCGCGCTTCGGGCAATGCCGCCAGGGCCTCCGGATTGTTCGGATCGTAAGGGCCGCCGGCCCAAAGCGTGTCTTCGTTGAGTTGTATGCGTTCGTTCTCCACGCCGCCGAAAACCATCGCGCCCAGTCGGCCGTTGCCGACTGCCAAAGCTTCGACCCACTGCTTTGCCGGTTGGCGGTACCACAGGCTCAGCGGCTGCTCTGGAGGCGTTTGCAATGAGATGGGCGCCTCCGTGGAATCGGCTGCCTTTGCCGCATTGGGCTGTGAGATTGCCGCCAAAATGACGCCCAATATCTTGATGATGCCCAGCACGCCGATGATACGCGAATGTTTCATGGAATATTTTCTTCCGTTTATGTTCGAAATTGTTAACCGAGTAATTTTCTAATCTTTTTTTCGCCCTGCATTTGTTGATACTCAATTATGTCATACGTTTACATTTGTAGAAAATACTCCCGGAGAAAGCTCCAGGGCTAAACAGAGTATATGACATTCAATGACCTTTATTTTGCAAGCGGGCCGGAAAAATTATATGTGCCAGAAGCGACGGTCCAGACAGTACTCCGGTCTTCGGTGCGGAGGAATGTGATCCCGGGCGAATTGTTTGCCGGTTTGTCTTGCTCGCGCACTTGGGCGGCATCGGCAATGGGCAGGTAAACCGTCGCGGTGGTGTTGGCCGGTATAGTAAGGTTGATAATGAATTGCCCAT
>JBEKIK010000330.1:0-3647 GCA_050011795.1 Thermoguttaceae bacterium
GTGCCCACTTCCGGCGAAATCTACTTCGAGGAACAACCCCTGTCGTCCGTAACCAATCTCGATAAATTCCGCTCGCAAAAACTGGGCTTCGTCTTCCAATCGTTTTACCTCCTGCCGATCCTTACGGCATTGGAAAACGTGCAAGTGCCCATGTTCGAAGGGCCGCTTTCCGTATCGGAGCGGATAAAAAAGGCCCGCGAATTGCTGGAACTGGTGGGCATGAGCCACCGCGAGAACCATCTGCCCGTAAAACTCTCCGTGGGCGAGCGCCAGCGCGTGGCAATCGCCCGGGCATTGGCCAACGATCCCATATTATTGTTGGCCGACGAGCCTACCGGCAATCTCGACTCCGTATCGGCCGATGGCATTTTCAATCTTTTTGCCGAGTTGCACAAAGAGCGCGGAGTGACCATCGTGCTCATAACCCACGATGCCGATCTGGCCGCCCGCGCCCAGCGCATCGTGCGCATGCAAGACGGCCATATCAAATCCGACGGCCTGGCCGAGCGCAAAAAAATCCGCTCGCCCATGCCGCCCTTCGCCGTGTAAATCGTAAAGCCGCCTGCGTCGGTCGATAGCGCTACATTACCATGAAAAACTCACGCTTTCTTCTGACCGGACTACATTGTATGTAACTCGAACAGTAAATGTGGATGAACTTTTCTCTAGCCCAGGCGTTTACGCCTGGGATTAGGATAAACCCGCAATCCATTTCATGTAGCCCCTTCAGGGGCGGTTGAGGTCTGGACTGGATCAACCCCATAAACGGGGTTGACATAAAAGTTTATTGGTGGCTTTCGGTCCCAGGCGTAAACGCCTGGGCTAGGTAAAAAATGCATTAAAAGTCTAATTGCGGATTTTGTGTTTACAGTTTGAGATACAAGTTAATGATTCTGCTCGAAGTTGAATCCGTACGGAAACATTTTGGCCCGGAGCCGGTCTTGGACGGGGTAAGTTTCAACGTCCGGCCGGGCGAGCGGATCGGCCTGGTCGGTCCGAACGGGTGCGGAAAAACCACGTTGCTGAGGATTTTGGCCGGCCGCGACGAGCCCGATGGCGGCGCATGCCGCGTTCATTCATCGGTACACTTGGGTTTTTTAGAGCAACAGGCGAAATTCGAGCCCGGTCAAACACTTTACGACGAAGCCAAAACCGCCTTGGCCGCGCTAATCGCCTTGCAGGAAGAGGCATTGGCGGTAGCGGAACAAATCGGCCAAAGCACCGATCCCGTGGAGCACAAACGGCTGGCCGCCCGATACGATCACCTGCAACACGAACTCCACAGTAACGACGCTTACAATCTGGACCACAAGATCCAGCGCGTGCTGGACGGATTGGGGTTCGACCGCAACCACTTCGACCAGCCCGTGGCGTCCATAAGCGGCGGCGAGCAAAACCGCCTCATGCTGGCCAAACTGCTGCTGGCCGAGCCGAACTTGATGATCCTCGACGAGCCGTCGAACCACCTCGATCTTGCGGCCACGGAGTGGCTCGAGGTTTTTTTGCTGGAGGCTTCGGCGGCTTTGATCGTAGTCAGCCACGACCGCTATTTTCTGGATAAAGTGACCAACCGCACGCTGGAGCTATTTCACGGCACGGTCGAGGCGTACCCGGGCAATTTCTCGGCGTATTGGCGGCAAAAGGCCGAACGCCTGCTGGTCCAACGGCGGACATTCGATAAGCAAAAAGAGGAAATCGAAAAGACCAAGGATTTTATCCGGCGAAACGCATACGGGATGAAGCACGCCCAGGCCGAGGACCGGCGGAAAAAACTCGAGCGTCTGGAGGCCGAACTTGTGGCCCCGCCCCGGGAAATCGCCGCCCCGGCAATGGCTTTTCCGCCGGCCGCGCGCGGAGGCGACATCGTGGTGCGGGCCGAGCATGTCGCAAAGAGTTACAACCGCACGCTGTTCGACGATCTGTCGATCGACATCGTCCGCTCTCAATGCTGGGCGCTTTTGGGACCCAACGGGTGCGGAAAAACCACCCTGCTTCGATGCCTGCTGGGTCTGGAACTGCCCGACGCCGGCAACATCACCTTGGGGCAAGGTCTGGCGGTGGGATATTTCGACCAGCAACTGGCCGTGCTGGATGATGACGCCGCGGTTGTGGATGCCATCCGACCAGAGCGAAAACAACTCGTCATGCAACAGCGGCGCGACCTTTTGGCCCGATTCGGCATTACCGGCGACACGGCGTTGCAACAAGTTTCCAGCCTAAGCGGCGGCGAACGATGCCGGGCGGCTTTGGCCCGACTGTCCGCCGACGAGGCTAATTTTCTGGTCCTCGACGAACCCACCAACCACCTGGACATCTGGGCCCGCAACGCCTTGGAACGGGCGATAAAAAATTTCGACGGCACGGTGCTTTTGGTTAGCCACGACCGCTATTTTCTCAACCGGGTGGCCGATCATCTTTTGGTTTTCGAGCCGGATGGAGTGCGGGTCATTGAAGGCAATTACGACGAGTATCAATTGCAACTCAAGCGCAAGTCTGATGAGATTCAAGGCGAAGCGGGCGGCAAGGATCAGCCCAAATCGGGCAAAGCCGGGCAAAAGTCCGGAAAACCCTCGAAAAAGGAGGCCAGACATTCTTGTCTGGCTTCATCAGATAAATCATCTAAAAAACCCGCCAAAAAACGCCGCTTTCCATTTCGCAAGGTATCGGACTTGGAAGACGAAATCTTCATCCGTGAAACCTTGGTGCAAGAGTTTCAAAAAGAACTCGCCCAGCCCGAAACCCAACGCAACGGCGATCGAGTGCGGTCGATAACGGCCAAAATCGCCGAGGAACAAGAGTCGCTAAAAACGCTCTACGAGCACTGGAACGAGGCCACGGAATTAAATTGGTAGAATAGTTTTCTAATATAATTTATTTATCATTTCCAAGAAGTACATGTGAAAAATAATTCTAATAATTTTACTAATATCAATCACTCATTTTCTGACTCAATATTCTGAATTGAAGCGTCGAGCTCTTGTTTAACTCGTTTATCACTTTCCTTCTCGCGAGCGTCAAGAATTAACGGTAAAGCATCTTTGGCATCTGCGCCAAGAGCTTGTAAAGCAATTGAAGCATGAAATCTGATATTTGGATTGTTATCTTTTAGCAACTCCCCAAGCGGCTTAGCGGCAGGTGCTCCAATATATGGAAGGGTGACGGTGAATTGAACATTCCCAGTTGTTGAAGCATCCTTTTTCATTAGTTCGATGATCTTTGGAATGGCAGGTGCAGCCTTCGGTCCAATTTGTCCCAAAGCGTAGGCTGCATTTGCTGCATTGCTGCCATCCAATTCTTTTATTAACCAATTAACATGCTTATCCGGCTCATCATCCAGCCTGGCGAGGGTTGCCCTGACTGCATGCTCATCAAGATTTATCATATCGCGCACCGTAGGAAGAAAAACCTTACCCTTTGGGCCTAGATCACGAATATAGCCAAGAACAAAATCACAATCATTGGATTCTCGCACCTTCTTATCCTGTAGTATTCCTATTATTGTGGAAACTTGTCTCTCTGGTTCATGTTCTAACATTAACAGAGCGACATGTATTGCCGCTTTACCGCGTGTACTCATTTTTGGTAATGCCGCCTCTAGATACGGAATTGCGGACTTATCGCCTATCTTCCCAAGAGAAATAGCTGCT
>JBEKIK010000331.1:0-3642 GCA_050011795.1 Thermoguttaceae bacterium
GATTTTGAATTGAGCGAACATGGTGCCGGCGCTGTACTCGCCGCCCAGGCCCAGCAGGATGACATTCGGATTTACCAGGGGATTGAGATTAGAGATGAGAGGCTTCCCATATATGCCCGGCACTGCCGTCAGATTGACGTCGCCGGTCCAGCCAATCACTCCGCTGTCGAGAAAGAGGGCGTTGATCAACGGCACGCCGCCGTTTACTGTATACCAATTTAGACTCCAATTTTTTGCGACGCCATTGCGGGCGGGATCCAATAGCAACTGGCCGGGACCTACCCACGTCGCTCCAGGCGCACCAGGAACGGCATAAAGGCCATTAGTGATGTTCATGTCGTAATTGTTGCAGGAAACCAACTGACTGGCCCATACGGAGTTTTGTTTCATTAATTGCAGCGTGCCGGCAAAGATGCGCGTTGGTCCGGTGTATAAATTTGGTTCTTGCTGATTGATGTCTCCGCCCGGATTCAGCGCGATCCGGCCAGGTAGTAGATTGCCCGTGGTGCCCATCTCCAACCAGGTCTGTTGTCCGTAATCCTGCAACTGGCAATCGAGGCGCAGAGTTCCGCCGCCGCCGCCAAAATAATACTCGGAAATTCCGGGGGGATTGACATTCGGGATAATCTGCGTCTGCATCCCTAGTTGATTTAAAAACGCGACGCTTGCATGCTTTGCGGGATTGGGTTGCGGATCGAAAGTGGCGTCCCCGCCCATGCTCGATCCCACGCGCAAGTAGCTCCACTGATTTGCACCCACCTGAAAGTTCGTGTTAATCGTCGGAATAGCAAGTACCGTCCATCCGAAGTTCCACAGGTCGATATCCACTGCGCCGCATTGGCCGGGATTGACGCCGGCGGGCAAAATCGGGAAGGGAACCGCGACGGGAGCAAAGATCTGTGTATCCCAGCCGAAGCCCACGGCGGCATCCGGGGCGAGCAATTGAACGGAAGGCGCATTATGAGGATTATTTGCCGAACCCAGGCGGAGCACGCCGGCAAGGACCTGGGGCGGGCTTATCCACTGCTGTAGTGCTCCTTGTAGGCCGCCATTGAGGCGGTCAATGGCCAGGACGCCCGTGCCCCCTTTTCCCAACGGTATGACATTCACCTGATGTTCGGACATTTCGTTTAGCATATCGACATAGACGTAGTTGTGCGCCTCTTGCAGGCGATTGGCGCCGCTAACGTATCGGCTGCCGCCGCGGCCTTCGGTAAGGTTGCCGTTGTTGACGTGGACTAACTCCATGGGGGCGTTGTGTTCCCAATCGAACGTTCCCAGGCGCAGGCTGAACCCGTTGTTGGTCCGCCCGAAGCTGCCGGTCGAACCGAAATTTATCATTCCGTTATAGTCCCTTACTCCGCCCATGAGATACTCTAATACGTTGACCGTTGTATTAGAGTCCTGCCCGGGGAGTTGGTAACTGCGATCGGTGAAGACATTGCCTCCGTAGGACCACACCCAGTTGTTATATACATTGCCGGGTAATTGAACGCCGCCGGCGCCGCCGCCCGTATTGTCCTGCAATCCCAGATAACTGGAAGTGCCTTGCAAAGCGATGGGTGTGAAATTCATGCGGCCGGAATCGACCAGGTGCAAGGTATAACCGTTTGCGCCACCGACTGGGGCAGAAGCAATGGTAATGAAATTATTTATGCCCCCATTGAAATTGTTATTCGCGGAAATCCACAGGCTGGTGCCGGCGCCAAGACCGCCGTAAAAAAGGGCATTATTGTTCAGGTTGTTAATCTGTCCCGAAAACATCATCGACGAGTTGGAACCAGGGCCTATGGGCGACCCTAGAATTACGCCAATTGGAGTATTAATAGGATTGTTGTTCAAATTCACATCAGCGGTGATTTGAGGACCGGCGGTGAAATAATCCGATCCGTAGGTATCGCGCACGCCTTCGCCCATCCAGAAAGCCGATGCGGCAGCGGGCGGATTTACCATTGTTAAACTTGACGGCGGGAGAAGCACGCCGGGAGCAATGGTTGTGTAGGTAAAGTCATTAAAGTTCATTTCACAGGCCGTTTGAGGACCATTTAATTCAATCGTGCCTTCGCCAAAATACGAGAATGTGTTAGAATCGGTAGCGGGCGGCACAATACCGAGTTGCCAGTTGGCCGGTATCCGCCAATCGCGGGTTTGATTGGCTACCGCTTGTCCGGCGCCGGTCCAAGTGTCGGCCTTCGCCTCCCCGAAAACTGCCCCTAGCGCAAGGGCCAAAAAAATGCAACCATTAATGGCGATCCAGATTGCAACCATCCATTAGCCCATGTTCTAGCTCTATCATCGATTGCCATGACTCCCTCCCTCATCGAAACGGTTTGAAAGTGTTGCCGTAAATAGAAAAAAGCATCACATGCCCTATTGGCGGGCTTGATGTTACGATGCAATATTTAACGGTATTACGAAATCGGAACCAGTGATGAAGCCAACCGACGATTACTCGAAGGGCGGATAAGCGAAGAGCAGAGTGTTTAGCACGGCATCCCCCCACCTATAAATGTCTCAAAAATGGATATATCGCATATTTTCATAACATAATTGCCGTCTAATACAATAACCATTTGTCGGGGGCGGGGGGAGGGGGGGACCCATGAACTGATAAACTCCTCTATGGAAAAAAGGAATCTAAAGCCTATAGACCGCCGATGGCTGTAAATTGCACTAGCACGCCGGCGGGTTCCTTGGTGAGAGCAATAAGTTTCACATCCAGTCGGGCACCGTAGGGCAGCAATTGGGCGATTTTAATCCGCGCTTCCGGGCCGTCGAGTTGCACGGCGGACAGCTCCGGCGTGCCGGCAAACGGCGGACAAAACGCCACGTGCAAATTGCCCGTCCTTTGACTTGGCGCAAGATCCAATCGCAGCCAGCCGGAAAGCACGTCGCAGCCATCGGCGGTGGTCGAGCGGGTAAGTTGTTGAGTTACGCCTGTTGCGGGCCGCACAGGCGCGGTTAATGAGTCGGAAATCGCGCCGGGCAACATTGAATCGTGCTCGAAATGGGCCGCAACCGATTGTGCGAGATCAAGTCGAAATTGTTTGGAAACAGATTCCTTGCGCCATGGCCGGTGGAACCATTGCCCGGCCCGCAGGCGCCATGCCCAGATCACAAAAGCGGCAATCAACAACCACAGAATGCCCAGACTCCAGGCGTTTGTGCCCGGCAGGCTAATCGCAAAGCCGAATACGAGCAGCGACGCGCCAAGCAAGATATCCAAAACCAGATCGCCTTGAGCGGATGCTTTTCGATCACAGAAACGCCGCCAAAGCGTTCTAATGCCCAGGGCCGAAATGGCCGCGAGTAATCCCGATGAAATAAGCAAGGCCGGAGATAAGGGGCTGACTAGCGCGCCGGAAACCCGGCGCCAGGCAAACACGAAAGCCGCACATAAGAACAAGAAGGCGAAAACAGCGATTGGTCCAAGTCCCCACCGCGCTGATGAAAGATTCCAGCGGTAAATGTTTCTTTCCCGATGCCATTTTAACGATGGTTCGGCGGACATTTTCTGGGGACGGGTGATTGGGGATTTGTGTAGTGTTTTAAAAGTGCGTTGTTGAGATTAGTAAATAGTGGATGGCGGGTGGCGCTAAACCGCAAGCGTTTTCATCGATTTATTCAGCAATCATCATTCAG
>JBEKIK010000332.1:0-3633 GCA_050011795.1 Thermoguttaceae bacterium
GCCGGCAGAACGTCTTTGCCAAAAGGAAACGCATCCGTCGAGATATCCTCCGGCTTAGGCCCCAGTTTTTCCAATGCCTCCAGACACTCCAGCGTCGATGCCAATTCCGGATGCTCGCGCAAAACCGCCCCCCGATCCGGCCGCTCGCCCGCCTGCAATCGGGCAAGATATGCACTTAATATCTGAAAACTATGTTCTTCATTGTCCATCATTTATTATCCCGTACTTTTCACTCTACAATCTCACCCATCACCTCTTGTAGCTTTTTTATCGCCCGCATCCAGAGCATTTGCACTGCGGGACGGGTGCGGTTCATGCGATTAGCTACTTCGTTGAAGGGCAGGCGCTGGAGATTCCTAAGCACAATCACCTCTTGATAATCCTCGGGCAGATCGGCCAAGGCGGCGGTGACGCGGAGCTCGGCGTCGATTTGCAAAAACTCCTGGCTGGGCGTGGGCTGTTCTGCGGCGGGTTCAGGCGCGCCCCGGGCAAGGCTGTCGTCCGGATCGCGGAATGAAATTTCCCGGCCGGCCTCGCGCTTGGCGGTCCCTCGGTAACGGCGGACAAAATCGGCGGCGTTATGGGCCAGAATCCGCTTCAGCCATGCCAGCCATTCCTGCTCGGTACCCCCTTGAAAATGCTCGAAATCGCGATACGCCTCGAGCATCGTCTCCTGGACCAGATCTGAGGCGTCCACCTTGCGCCTAAGCCAGGTTTCCACCTGCGATCGGGCGACGAACCCCAAATACGACCGGCATAGGGCGAACAGCCGATCCCGGCACTCGTCGTCGCCCTGCCGGGCCTGTGCAATCAACTCGGAAACCTTGGTCCGTTTAGAATCGGTCATGATATTTAATACGTCGGACGGATTTGAAATCCGTCATACAAAAAAACGCCGCCCGGCACAAGTGCCTGGGCTAAACGTTTTATCCGCGACCACTGGTCGCGGCTTTACAGTTTTAATCGGTAACGGCCTCGAATCCAAGGGCTTCGATCATTTTAAGATCATCTTCCGGCGGTTGGCCTTTGGTCGTAAGGTAATCGCCCGCGAAGATCGAATTGGCCGGAAATAGGCCCAGCGGTTGCAGCGGGCCAAGATGCATTTCCCGCCCGCCGGCGATGCGCAATTCGCATTTAGGATTGGCCAAACGGAACAGGGCCAGGACTTTCAGACAGTATCGAGGATTCAGGCGCCACGTGCCTGCAAGCGGCGTGCCGGCGATGGGCTGCAAAAAATTGATCGGCACTGCCTCAACTTGTAGACGACCAAGTTCCAGGGCCAATTCCACCACGTCGACGTCCTCCTCGCCCATGCCCACGATCCCGCCCGAGCATATTTCCAATCCCGCGCGGCGGACAGCATCGAGCGTGTCCAAGCGCTGTTGATAAGTGTGGGTGGAGCAAATTTGGGGATAGAATCGCCGGCTGGTATTGAGGTTGTGATTCACCCGATCCACGCCGCAGGCCTTAAGCAGCGCCGCCTGCTGGGCCGAGAGCAGGCCCACGGACGCGCAAATCGCCAGGCCGTATTGGGCTTTGATCCGCGGCACGGTTGCGGCTATGGTTTCAAGTTCCCAGTCGGTGGGCGAGCGCCCGGAGATTACGATGCAATAAGTTTTTGCCCGAAGTTCGGCGGCGATCCGTGCGCCGTCGATGAGTTTTTCCGCATCGACGAGATTATAACGCGGGATCTCGGCCGTGGAGACGCGCGATTGCGAACAATAACCGCAATCCTCGCCGCACTGTCCGCTTTTGGCGTTGATGAGAAAGTTCAGGTGCACCCGATTGCCGAAGTAGCGATATCGCACGCGATAGGCAGCCGCCAGAAGATCGAGTAATTGATCGTCGTCGGCGCGGAGCACGGTCAGGCCCTGGTCAATACTAGGCAAACGGCCGTCAAGTGCGCGATCCGCAAGATCTTCCCACTTAGCGCGATCGCCATGGGAAGATTCGTCAAGTTTCAGCGGGTAGCCGAGCATTACCTAATTTTCCCGATTTTCTCCTCCCCTTCCCTCCTCTAAACTGCCGGCCTTGTCCGCCGCCTTGGCCAAAGCATTGGGCGCGATTCCCCTCGTCTTGCCCAAAAGCCGGGCCAAATCCCGGTCCGCATCCTTCCGGCGGTCCCCGGCGCTGGCCGTATCCTTTTATCATGCTAAAAGGTGGCAGTTGACGTACGGCCCCGGCCACTACAATACCAGCCGGGATTACCGCAATCAAGAATCAATTACTCGCATGGTCGAGGAATTAATGGTTTGATAGCTTTTATAACTTGCGGAATGTCATTCTCCAAAGTATGCCATAGTTGATCCAAGTCAACGCTGTCATAATGATGGATTAAAATATCCCGCATTCTTGCCATCATTCCCCAAGGCAACTCAGAATGTAAATCACGGAAAGTCTCGGAAAGCCTTTTAACAGCCTCGCCCAAAATCAGGCATTGATGTATTGCCGCTGATTGAGTTTTCAAATCAAGCATGAAGGAGTCTTTATCCATGTCCCTAATGAATTCTTTGGCAAGTCGAGCGGCATTCATAATATCCAAAAGCGTGGCATCATCGGTCGGCATAAATTCGCTCCCGATTGCCTAGGATTTCTCTTTTACGGATCCAATTCCGGCTGTTTTCCAAGCCGCGACGGCTGACCAGATCCACCTTTTTGCCCAGCAGTTGTGAAAGTTCTTCTTCCATTCTGGAATGTTCAAAAAGGCCCCAATCGGCGCTTTCATCAAAAGCAACAAGAACGTCCACGTCGCTTTCAGGGCTGAAATCCTCGCGAAGCACTGATCCGAAAAGCGATAGCTCCGTGATTTTCCATTTGTGGCAGAATGCCTCCAAATGTGCCCTGGGAAGTGTAATTACCGTCTGCATGGCAATGTCCTCGTACATAAATTATATCACTAAAATAAGACAATGCCGCGGGCTTTTTCGTACGAGTCGATTTCTTTTTCGTGCTTTAGCGTCAGGCCGATGTCGTCCAGGCCGCCGAGCAGGCAGTGGCGGCGGAAATCGTCCACCTCGAAGTTTAATTTCAGGCCGAATTCGTCGCGGATTTCGAGCTTTTCCAGATCGACCGTGAGTTTGTAGCCCGGGTGTCCGGCCACGCGGCGGAAAAGATCTTCAACTACGGACTCGTCGAGCCGGATGGGCAACAAGCCGTTCTTGAAGCAATTGTTGTAAAAGATGTCGGCGAAACTGGGGGCCACGATCGCGCGAAAACCGTAATCCTCCAACGCCCAAGGGGCGTGCTCGCGGCTCGATCCGCAGCCGAAATTCCGCCGGGCAAGCAAAACGCTCGCCCCGCGATACTCCGGCAGGTTTAGGATAAATTCAGGATTGTCGGTGCCGTCGTCCAAAAAACGCCAATCGAAAAACAAGAATTTCCCAAAACCCGTGCGCTCGATGCGCTTGAGGAATTGCTTGGGAATGATCTGATCGGTATCGACGTTTGCCCGGTCGAGCGGAACAAGCAAGCCGGTATGGATGGTGAATGGACGCATGATATTTTTGTTGTAATAAAAAATATATTTAGCCACCCGTGAATACACGGGTGGGCAAAAATGAAAACTTCTCCACAAGGCCCCCCATGTATTCACGGGGGGCTAAATATACAGACCCAATTATTTACTTATAGTTC
>JBEKIK010000333.1:0-5553 GCA_050011795.1 Thermoguttaceae bacterium
GACGTGCAAGATCAGGTTGGTAATATGGTAGCCGGTCGAATGCATTCCCCACAACCGCCACTCGATCCAGAGCATGGTATTGGTGACGGGCCAATAGTCCATGGCTTCGGTTGAGCACCAGAACCGGTATGGGCCGTCTGGAGCCTTGATAAGCGGGTTCTCCGTCAGGAGAACGTCGTCATCGAGAATAAAGCCGCCGGATATGGATGATAAATACGCCAAGAAAACCATAACAACAATCAATGCCGTTCCGGCCAGCGCACGGAGTTGTTGTACCGATGTGATTGCATACGCCGATTGCGCGCCGGAAGCACGTTTGGAAGGTGTTTTCTTACGTTCAGGCATAAGTAAGCCACCTTCTTCAGATCCGATCCAGCATGTCGATCCATCGGGCAAGTTCGGCCAACTCCTCCGCATTGAGATAGCGAGGTTCGTCGCCCAGACGTTTTACTATGAGGGGGATATTCATTTCTCGGAGCGTGGCCAAAGATTTTTCGAGCGATCGAGCAGCCGGCGATTTTCCGCTCGCGGCTATATAAACCGCGAACCGATATTGCGGATCGTTTTCCGGCGGCAGGACCGTCAACGGGGCATCGACCACGGCCATGGCCCGAATTATCTCGCGGCTGCGTAAGGCGACGAACGAGGCCAACGCGCCGCCGGTTTCATGACCGTGCACCGCGACTCGCAGCGGATCGACGTTGTATTTATCGTCTATTTGTGCGATCAGACGATTGACCGGGTCCACGTCGCGGGGCGTCCATTTTTTGGACTCACCCGACTTCGGCGCAGCCAAAATCAGATCGTAACGTTCGCAGAGCGGTTTCCAAGCATCAACGGCCTTCGCCCAATCCAAGCCTCCGTCCCCATGCAACCAAACAACCAGGCCGTAAGGCGCCTTCGGATCGTAATTTTCCGGCACATAAGCGAAAGCCTCGTTTGGATACCCGGCTATTTTCAATTTGACCGAACCGATTTCCAGCCCCTTTGTCTCGCCCGGTTTTTGTTTTTCACATGCCTGAGGAAGCACGGCGGGCGGCGGCGACCGGCTTAAACCGCCGAGGGTCAATTTGCAATGTTCTTTTTTATCGCCGTGCAATATTTCCAAATCCACGGGCTGATCGGGTTGATATTCGAGCATGGCCTCGATCAGATCCTCGCGTTTATTGACCGCTTTGCCGTCAATAGCAAAGACTACGTCTCCGGCGATTATCCCGGCCTTGGCGGCTGGACCATCGGGAAAAAGATAGCGGATTTTCACGCCCGCTTCACTGCTGCCGCGCATCGGCAGGACTCCCAAATAAGGTCGCTGATATGCCGGGATTTTATCGACCAGCGTTAATTCGCGCTGGAGCCGCTCCTTGCCGCGCAGTACGACTAGTTCGAGTTTATCGCCGGCGTATCGGCGGTTGATTTCCTCGCGGAACTCGGCCGATCTGCCGATCTTGCGCCCCTCTACCTCGACAATCCGGTCGCCGGGCTTCAATCCGGCCTCGGCGGCGGGCGATTTCACCCGGCAAACGGCAATCACCGGTTCCGAAATGTAAATATTTTGCGACTGCATGCCCACGCCTACAAAGCCTTGATGGAGATCCTCGCCCTTTTTTAAGCGGGGGAGGATTTTTTGAATGTGATCGGCCGGAATCGCAAAACCGATGCCCGAGTCGTACCACTCGTACCCGGCGACTTCGTCGGCCGATTCCGGCGAAAGCGGCACGATTACCCCCATCACCCGGCCGCGGATATCGACAAGCGGCCCGCCGTAATTGTTGGGCGAAACCGAGGCGTCGGTTTGAAGGGCCTTTCCCCATATCCGGTCTTTCGCGCTCAGAATCCCCACGGAAACGTTGGGCCGGTCGCCCTCGAACGCGCGCCCCAGGGCAATGGCCCACTGGCCCACGCGCATCTCCGCGGAAGGCGAGATCTCGCATACCGGCAGCGGTTTGTCCGCGTCGATCTTTAAAAGTGCGATCATCCGCACGTGGTCCGTGGCCACTAGTTTGGCCGGCTTGCGCGTGCCGTCGGGCAGACGGACGAGAATCGAGGTCGGTTTGTTGCTCAATCCAAACGCGCTGGAAACAATGTAACCGTCGGGATCGATAATCAATCCCGTGCTCGGACCGGCCCCGAAACGCACGTCTTCCACCTGTTCCAATCCCCCGATGGTTTCGATGCGCACCACCGAGGGCGCGACGCGATCGACGGCGTCATTGATGGCCCTTTGCTCCAGTGCATCTAAGTCTCCGACCGCCGCGGCAACGGAAATCATTGCAAGGCATATAACACCCAATACAATCGCGGTTACAAAAACTTTTAACATGCCCACGACAAGCGTGGGCATGGCACCCGTTTTTTTCAATTTGAAATTTGAAATTAAATTAATTTGTCCGTTCATGGCGTATCTTTCTTCGGCGCCGCCTCGGTCAGGGTGAATTCCATCAAATCGCGGCCGCGCAGCACCGTGATCTTAACCGAATCAAAAGCATCTACATATTCAAGATCTCCCCGCAAGAGCTTGCACGACTGAACCAACCTGTCGCCTAAGAGCACGATAAGATCGTCGGGCTTAAGACCGGCCTTTTCGGCGAGCGAACCCGGGCGGACCAGTTCCACGTAAGGCGGAGTCCGTTCCAGTACGTCGGGAACAAGCACGATGCCCAAGGCTTCCAAAGTAAGCGAATGCGGCGGCTTCCGGTTCGTGTCGGATTCCAGTTGGGCAACAAATTTTCCGCCCCGAATTGCCTGGACCGACCCCCGAAGCTCTTCTACCGGGATCGCGTAGTTAAGCCAGGTATCGTTCATCGAGTTTCGCAGTTCTTTGCCCAGCATGGCCAGCAGTTCTCCTCGGCGGTTGACCAATGCCCCGCCCGCACTGCCCGGATTGTTCGTTTTTGCGTCGAGCACATACACCGGACCGCGATAAGGCGTTTCAAACGCCCCGCGCCGGGCTTCCAATTTGGCAATCGCCGAAACTATGCCGTGTTGCACGCTTGCAGGTTCGTCGCCTTCGGCGATGTTAAAAAGATTGCTCAGCGCCAGCACATTAGAGCCCTCCTCCGCCTTGGCGGCCCGATCAAGATCGAAATAAGGCAGATCATCGGCATTTATTTTCAGCACGGCCGCTTCCAATCGCGGATCGGCGCCTAGGAGTTTGGCCTCGAATTTCCGGCCGTCGGCCAGATAAGCGGTAATGTAATCGGTGTCGAGCACGTAACTATAAGCGGTGAGAATATGTCCTTGGGACGAAATCAACACGCCGCTTTGATAGGCTTCCAGGCCGCGGTATCCGCCTGCGCCGTAGATCTTCACCATTTTTGCCTGAACCTGATCGAGCGTGCCGGCGGTTTCCGCAAGGTTCTCACCCGCGGCAAAGGCAACAGAAGAGAGAAATAACAACACGGATGCAAAGGTCGCAAAGCGCGCGGCGCAAGCGCCGCGGCTAAACGCCGAAGGATTCATCATCATGTTGATGGATATGATTTGCCTCATTTGACTATATGCGTAGTGTAAGCACATATTCCGGATTATTCATGGCTTGAAATTATTTACACTAGCCCGAAGCGCAAGCGAGGGCAAAACGTTTACAGCCCCTCGCTTGCGCTTCGGGCTATTGTAATATCATGGTCCGGGCAGGATGCTGCCGTCTACGTCGTGATATTGGGAAAAATACACCTCGCATGGATCGGCGTCTTCATCTGGAAACATTTCCATGGCCAGCAGATTGCCTTCGGCCGGATCGAAGTAAAAGCGACATTCCAGGCCTTTGTGCGTGCCGACGATCACATCGGCCAGGCCTTCGCGCCCGGCAAGCGGCGCCGTGCCCAGATAATACACATCGCCGAAACGCGCGACGCCTTCCACGGCCAGTCGGCGCCAAAGATACAATGCCGCCAAAAGTCCGCCGCTATGGGGCGGATTGAGCGATGAGCCGGAATCGTCGCCCGGCGTCCATTGCGATTGAAGCGAGGGCGCCCTAAGCTCGGCCCGGCCGTCGCTTATTTCGATGTTGAAAGTTCCGCCGTTCGGCAAATTGCCCGACAACGACCACTGCCCGCGCCGATCGGCAAGACGGCATCTGCCGTTCCATGCCTTCCAGATCCGCTCTTGATTGAGTTTGTTGAAGTAATAATTGGCGTATCCCCGCTTTTCTTGAAAAGCTTTTTTCACGATATCGGGGATATTCTCTATGGACGGCTGTGCGGCAGGTTTCCGGCGGCCGCCGGGATCGGGTTTTTTCGGACCGTCGGGCTTTTCACCGGGTTTGGGTGTTTTAGGATTGGGCTGTTCGTCCGGCGGGGGCAGCGGCATCGGCTCCTCGGACCGATGGCTTTCGGTCGCCTGCAATAATTCCTCCTGGTGATGCAAAGGAGGCAAACGCACGAGAATATCGTATCGCTTGCCGTCCCGGCGGTAACTCAAGGGCACGCGCCAGCCCTTGGGCAGAATTCCCAATATGTTTTTAAACCCGTTGGCCGTTGAGACCGGCCTGCCGGCAAAGCTGACGATTTCGTCGTTGTCGCGCAAACCGCGGCGGAAGGCGTCGGATTGCTCCAGGATTTCGGCCACCACAAGGCGGCCTTCCTCGTCGGTGGTCACCCGGGCGCCGAGTGTGGCATGATCGACGATCCGCCCGCTTTTTAAATGGCCCAGAAAATTCTTAATTTGGTTGATTGAAATGGCATACCCCACCCCGACGCTGACCCGGCCGCGTTTATCGAAGGAACATCGGCCGTTGATGCCGATCAAAAGGCCCTTGTCGTTGAAAAGCGGCCCGCCGGAATTGCCCGGATTTATCGAGGCGTCGGTTTGCAGGCAGTCGGTGTATTCCAGCAGAGTGGCGGATGGGAATTGGTAGCGGTGCACTCCCGAAATAATGCCGTACGTAACCGTGGGCTGCAAATTGGTGGAGAGCAAAAACGGATTGCCCATGGCCAAGACGCCGTCGCCCGGGCGGACTTGATCGCTGTCGGCCGTTTCGGTAAAGGGGAAATCATCGCGGCCCAAGAGTTTTATAAGCGCCACGTCGCCCGTGGGATCCAGCCCGACCAGCACGGCGTCGTACACACGGCCGTCGGACATGCCGCATTTCATGGCCGCCCCGCAGGGCTGCACCACGTGGAAATTCGTGATCGCGTAACCGTCGGGCGAGATTACCACGCCCGATCCGCCGCCCCGGCCCTGCGACTCGAAAATAGACAGCGCCGCCGGCTTTGCCTTCTCGATTACCGCGATGCGCCGGGCTTCGGCGTCGAGCATCGCTTTATCGGGCGCGGCGCTGAGCGCGGAAAACGTTCCCAGAACACATATCCCGATAATCATGTGAATTAGTTTTTGTTGCGGAAACATAAAGTAGGGTGCGTGCTTGCACGCACGCCCGATATTTTCACTCGAAATCGCGTGCGTGCAAGCACGCACCCTACGATTCATGGACTTTCCGCAACATAAACGAATTAATGTCCGGAGTCCCGGCATTGGCATGTTTCGCTTGCGGAGAATTTTAACCGACAGCCGTTTCATTTCGTGATTCTCGCGTTGCACAGATCGAGGTGATCG
>JBEKIK010000334.1:0-3610 GCA_050011795.1 Thermoguttaceae bacterium
GGGCAGGTGGAACAATGCGTATCGGCCTCCAATCGCCGCCGATAATTCATATACACGGCGCGCTTGGCGATCGTGTTCCACGACTCTTTGACGATATTGCCCGGCGAGTGGTACGGCCCCCGGGCAGGAATCACAGAACCGTCCGGATCGACGCGGATCGCGCTGTCGCCGCTGGTGCGCGGACCACGGCAGATCTGATTGCCAAGCGGCAGTTCCGGGTTGTAACGCACTGGCGGATACCACAGCAGGCGCAAGCGATAACGCTCAGCCGTCTCTTCGGCCATGGCGGCGGCCTGGACCAGTTTGCCGGCCAGCAACGCGCCGCTGGATTGCTCGGCCGGATCGGTTGTTGCAATGGCAAACAGGCAGGCATTGACCACGCCGTGGTCGGCGATGGCGGCCAGAGTGTCATCGATGGTCGTCAAGGTGGGCTTAACCAGCGCGACGACAGCCACTGGACATACCTCCCGCTTCTGGGCCATTAGCAATGCCTTGACGGCGAGTTTGTAATCGTTTTTGCCCACCAGGTCGTTGTGAATTTGTTCGTCGATGGAAAGGCAATACACGTCAAGGTGGTCCAGGCCGGCCTGGGCCAAATCCGGAATGCGGGTGCAATGGGCAAGATCGCTGCCCCGCCCGCGAACGCCCGCGATCAATCCCAAATCTTCAGCCTTTTCCACGGCGCGGATCAGATCTTTTTCGACCGGATCTTTTCCCGCGATGATCGTTACGTGGGGGATGCCCTCGTCCCACAGGCGGCTGAGAATAGGTTCCATGTAAAACGGTTTGCACAGCGGCACGTCGGCCGAGATGGGCCGCTGCAAAGGCGTTGCGTGCGGCGAAAACGAGGGATCGGCCGGATTGAGAATCGGATAATCGTGATGCGGTTTTTCCAGCGAGGCGATCAAAGAAAGTACGTGCTTCACGTCGGCCGCGGCTTGCTGGCCGGTGACGCCGCTGAAGGCCTTCATCAATTTTTCCACGATCGAGTTTTCATCTTGGCCTTCCAGTAGACCTTTGGCAATCACCACGCCCGACGGGTGTAAACGTACCGCTGAGGCGGCGTTGGCCAGCAAAACGCCGTTGCCGCCGGCATCGACGCGAAGGTGGAGCCTGGCCGTGGCGCCGCCGGCCTGGCGCTGGTAATGATACAAGCCCGGCTCTATGCCCGCGCGTGCGCCAGGTGAACCGCGTCTTGCGGAAAAACGCTGGAAAAGCTTTTTCCAGTTCATGCTTCGTCCTTCATCCTTCATCCTTCCTTCATCCTTTCCAACCGGCATCCGCCGCCGCAGACGGGCAAGTCCGCACACTGCCAACAATGCTCGGGCAGACCGCATGACCGGGGATCGCCGGCGCGATCGCGAAAACCGCGGAACAATTCGCTCTCCCAAATCCGCTGCCAAGGATCGCGGAGAATATTGCCGGCGGCCACGTAATACGACTGGCAAGGCAGCACGTCGCCGTTGGGTTCGATACACATTGAATACTCGCCGGCGTTGCAGCGCCTGGGCCCGAGTTCCAATTCCAAGGGCGAAAGCCGGCAATAATCGGTGGGCGTGTACCACAAAAACTTCATCCCCAAAGCCTTGGAGCGATCGCGCACGGCCGGCAAAACATAACGCAACTGGTCAATAGCAACGGCATCGCCGCTTTGCAGTCCGCGCCCGGAAAAGATCATCCCGTTCATGGCGAAGGTTTTCAGCCCCAACTGATGGAGAAAATCGACGGTTTCCAAGGCGTGATCGACGTTTCGCCGGGTAAGCGTGGTGTTGGTTATGACGTGCAGGCCGGCGGCCATCGCATTGGTTATTCCGCGGCATGTTTCCGCGAACGAATCGGCGGCGGTCATGGAGTTGTGGACCTCCGAGCGGCACGATTCCAGGGTTATCTGCACGTGGCTTAATCCGGCATAGACCAGCGAATCGGCAAAGGCCCGTTGGGCCAATCGCCGGCCGTTGGTGTTCAAACCCGTAATCAGGCCGAGATATTCGGCCGCGCGAATCAGTTCGCACAAGCCCGGATGCAAAGTGGGTTCGCCGCCGGTGAAAATAACGTGCGGAACGCCGATGCGGGCCAATTTTCGCAACACCTTTTGCCACTGTCGAAGCGATAGCAGCAGGGAATCTTGTTTTAATTTTGATTGAGGTTCCGCACGATTGTAACAATGCCGGCAGGCATTGTTGCAGCCGTAAGTCAGCGCCAGATCGGCCTTGTAAGGAGCAGTAATCGGCGTGGCAAACAGCAAAGCGCGATCCGCTTGCAAACCGCACGTTACGCAGGCGCCGGCGGTGGTGGAAAGGTGATGGACCAAGGCGTACATCCGCTCGACGTGGCCATGGATTTCGCCGTTTTTTACATGGGCGAATCGGCCGTTTAATGCCAGAGCAACTTGATCTTGCGGCAAACCATCCAGGGCGAATTTGACAATCATCGTCGCGGACGGGTTAAGATGAATAGCGTCGGCCGCATCGACAAAAAGCACTCCCCATCCGTCGGCTTCTATGCGCAGATGAATCCTTCGCGTTCCGCCTGAAGGGTGCAGGTAGTACGTCAGCAGCCCGGGCCGCAACGCCGGCCGCGCCCGCACCATCGCCCACCATCCTTGCATGTCGCGGCCGATGGCGGCAAACGGACGATAGAGCCGGCCGAGGGCCCGATGGGCATTTACCATTTCGGCGCTTCCTCCAACTGATAGGCCGAGCCGCAATAAGGACAGTTGATGAAAATTCCGCCCGCCCGCACGCTGATCGAATCCTTGTTCAAAATTCCGCCGCAGGAACGGCACTTCATTTGTTCGATGTTCACGTCGCCCGATAGGTCGATCTTTTGCACCAAGGTCGTTTCGATGGGTTTTGGTTTCAATAGCGCCAGCAAGACAAGCGCCCCGGCGGCCGCCATCAATACCACGCCCACCACTATATGCATGATTTGTCCTTGGGCGCCGACGACAAACACGATTCCCAAGAATGCCAGTGCCGCGGCCAGTGGATAAGCGATGAGTTTCATGGTCCCGAGTATATCAAACTAATTAGATACTTCAAACCGCTCATTGGTACTTCGGCCGGAACCTGAATATATTGATAATTCCTGCTAATCCATATTATCAATAAATCTTCACTAGCCCGAAGCGCAAGCGAGGGACGGCAAATAATTTATCCTCGCTTGCGCTTCGGGCTAGTGTAAATTCCATGATTAGTCCACCGACAGCCCCCACCAATGGTGTAAATAAAAATCCAGAAGAACCTATTGACAACCGATACATAGATTTGCTATATATAGATTACCGATACATACAGAAAGGAATGTTATGGCTGACAAAACTTGCGGCGAAATGATTCGAGGGAACCTGGACCTGTTGGTGCTGTCAACGCTGGCAAATGAACCGAAATACGGGTATCTGATCCAGCAAGGCCTGGCCGCGGCAACCGGCGGGCTGATGAACGTGCAGGCTGGAACGCTTTATCCCATGCTGCATCGGTTAGAGGCCGAACGGCTGATCCGCAGCCGGTGGGATGAAACTACCGGGCGTAAGCGAAAATGGTACGAACTCACGCCGGCCGGACACAAGCGATTGCATCAGCAGGCCCATCAGTGGCGCGAATACGCCGAT
>JBEKIK010000335.1:0-3609 GCA_050011795.1 Thermoguttaceae bacterium
CGCCATGGCGAACATGGCCGCCCGGCCGCAATCGCTGCACGATTATCTTTACGATCAACTCGGCTGGTTCGACCTGGACCCTGAACTCCGCGCCTTGGCCGACCGGATCATCGCCAATCTCGACTCCAACGGATATCTGCAAGGAAGGCTGGAAGACCTTTTAGGCCCCAATCCCAGTAAAGACGATCTGGCCGTGATCCAGCGGGCGCTTGGCCTGGTGCAAAAGCTCGATCCGCCCGGCGTGGGCGCAAAGGATCTCAAGGAATGTCTGCTTTTGCAGTTGATCCCCGGCGTGCCCTATTACGAGGAATTAAAAACCCTGATTTCCAGCCATTTGGAAGACCTGGAACACAACCGCTTGCCGATCATCAGCCGGCGGACGGGCTATTCGGTCGAAATGATTCAAAAGGTTTTGGTCGAGCTTCGCAAGCTGAATCCCAAGCCGGGCGCCGATTTTACCAACGTGCCCGTGCCCCCGGTCACGCCCGACGTGTTCGTCGAACAGGACGAATACAACCGATACCGCGTGCGCTTGGAAGACAGCCGCACGCCGGGCTTGCACATCAGCGCATACTATCGCCAGTTGTTGCAGAATCCCGCCACCAGCGAAGAAACCCGGGAATACATCAAGCGCAAGGTGAATTCGGCCCAATGGCTGATCGATTCCATCGAGCAGCGCCGAAACACGCTTACCCGCGTCGCCCAGGCCATCGTCGATCATCAAACCGAATTCTTGAACAAGGGGCCCGAGTCCATCGAGCCGCTGAAGATGCAGCAGATCGCCGACAAGGTGGGCGTGCACGTGACCACCGTCAGCCGGGCGGTCGACGACAAGTGGATCCAAACGCCCCGCGGTATTTTCCCCTTGAAACGATTTTTCTGCGGCGGCACCGTAAGCGCCGGCGGCGAAGAAGTCGCCTGGGACGCCGTGCGGTTGAAACTGCAAGAGATCGTGGACAAGGAAGACAAGCAGCATCCCCTTAGCGACGAGCAGTTGGTTAAAGAAATGGTCGCCCACGGTCTGACAGTCGCCCGCCGCACGGTGACAAAATACCGCAAGGCCATGGGCATCCCCAGCTCCCGCCAGCGCAGAGATTGGACGGCGGCTAAAGGCGGCAAACCGGATACGAGCGAAGACGAAGAAGAATGATTCGCTTTGCCTCTTGAATAATCGGTCTTTTTAAGCGGTCGTCAATCGAAGTCAGTGTTCTTTTGAAAGAACTGAGCAACTTCCGTCTTGGACGTTTCGCCACGGGCAACCGACAACACCAGGTCGGCATATTCATCCTGATCGGCGGTGATTTGTATCTTATTTAGGGCAAGGAATACATAGGCTGCAACCGCACCAACCCGTTTGTTACCGTCGATAAATGGATGATTTTGAACAATATGGAATAAATACGCTGCCGCCATTTCACATAAGTTTCCATGTAGATACTTCCCACTAAAACCTGCGGCCGGCATTGCAATAGCCGAGTGCAGCAGGTCCCAGTCCCGGATACCTTCCGATCCGCCATATCGGGCGATTTGATCCCTATGAATGGCGATTATTTCCTCCAGAGTGAGAAACGTCGGTTGCACGGCAGTGCTCCCTTATTCCGCGAGCCGTTTAAGGGCTTTCCCGTACCGCCGATTGCAGGCATCCAATGCTGCATCGAACTGCTTGCGATGTTTCTTTTTGTGCGAAGGCACAACAACCAGCGCTTTGCCGTCGGTTGATATATCAAGAGGCGTACTGTCGTCGATGCCGAGCAATTCCAGAATGGAACGGTCGATCACCAACGCCAGACTATTGCCATGTTTGCTCAATTTTTTAATCATTTTGGCACCTGCTGGAAAATGGGAGCGGACTATTTATGACGTTATAACATTGTATAACCTTTTGTACACTCAGTCAAGTGGTATCATGACTTCACTAGATAAATGACTTGCACTCTAACAAAACCATCTCTGTTTCTTTCTTAATTTTCTTAATTTGATTCTCCTCTTGGCATCCCGCGTGAATGGTCGCAATCGCATAGTTTTTCTACAGTTAAACAAAGACGTTATCTTTACCCCCCTACCCCCGCCCCAGTACGGATTTTTCTGATTTTTCACAAAAATGTTGACCATTTTAGTGGAGGTGGGTAAAAGACAGATAGGCGGAAATTACCCCTCTTGCTTGGTACATTCAGCGAGGCAGCGTTTTTTGGCCCTGTGATATTTTTGCGGATTGTTCGCAAAACATTATCACTGGGTCATTCTTGTTGATGAGCCTTTCGTGAAAGGCTTTTCCTTGATTTCATTTTGCGGACCCCAGTGTGAGGCAGCGTTTTAGCATTTAGCCCTGGTTGTATGCGGTACACGGCACGGTGATGCCGTGGGTGTTTATTATGCGATTCATCGCAATTGGCCGTTCTCGGGCTGGGTGTTTTCCCTTGATCGTTGGATCGGCGGATGTCGCCTTGTACACCGCCCGCCAATGGTTTCTGTTTTTCATTATTTTTCATAATTCATACTTGTTTAAAAGTAATGCAAAGGAGAGAACGATGAGATTGAAGAGTTTGAGTACATTACTGCTGGCGGTCACCCTTTTGGTTTTGGCTGCCAATGTGGCCCTGGGTGGGGATCACGGCCCGTGGCCGAGTGACTGGAACAATTGGAACGACCCTGCCCTTTGGGCAACCGTGGGCAATCAGGGCAACGATCCCGACACGCGCTACAACAACATTTCCGTCGGCGCGGTGTCCTATTCATACAAAATCGGCAAGTACGAGGTCACGTCGGGAGAGTACACGACGTTTCTCAATGCCGTGGCGAAGACCGACACATACGGACTGTACAACTCGTCTATGGGCGTCATCGGTTCAACGGGCGGCTGCAACATCGTGCGAAGCGGCGTTTCAGGCAACTACAAGTACACCGTTGCAGACGATTACGCCAACCGTCCGGTGAATTACGTTTCCTGGGGCGATGCGGCGCGATTTTGCAACTGGCTCAGCAACGGCCAGCCGACCGGAGCACAGGACACCTCGACCACCGAGGACGGCTCATACTACGTCAACGGTGCAACGAGCAATACGGCACTGATGGCGGTGACGCGCAAGGCGAACGCCACCTTTGTGATTCCCACGGAGAGTGAGTGGTACAAGGCGGCGTACTACAAAGGAGGCGGAACAAGCGCCGGATACTGGAATTACCCGACGATGACAGACACGATGCCCGGCCGCGATATGTCCGATCTGACAAATCCTGGCAACAATGCGAATTCCCAGGGCACCCCATATCCCATCGATTCGAGCACTTATTACACCACCATTGCAGGTGAATTTCAATTATCGGCGAGCCCCTACGGCACGTACGACCAAGGAGGCAACGTTTTCGAGTGGAACGAGACTTTGTGGGGTACAGCGCGTGTATTGTGTGGCGGTGATTATTCCGAATACGTCGGCTTCTTGGCCGCCTCACAGCGCTACAGCGCCTTTTCGGAAGAGGAGCGCAGTCAATTTGGTTTCCGCGTGGCATATGTCCCTGAGCCGGGTAGCGTCATCTTGCACGTATGCGGCGCCATTGCCGGTTTGATGTGGTGGCGACGCCGCAAGTAGAACCTTTTAATCATAAACTAGGTGG
>JBEKIK010000336.1:0-3592 GCA_050011795.1 Thermoguttaceae bacterium
AACTAATAACACAAATTCCCTACACCACAAACTAAAGAAAACAACACGAAGCACGCTTAATTGGCCGAACAATAACTCGTGCGAAAGCTCATAACCTTTAGCGGTAAGCATAAACACGGGAATATCGGCGGTTTGGGGATTGTTGCGCAGCCGGCCAATCAGTTCAAGACCGGTCAATCGAGGCATCTGGCAATCGGTAATCAGCAAATCGGGTTTGCGGTTTTGGATTGCATTCCAAGCCTCTTCGCCGTCGGTGGTGATTTCCACCTCGTAGCCGGCCTTTTTCAATTTGAATTCCATTGCTCGTAGAATATGGATCTCGTCGTCGCAAAGTATAATTCGCTTACCCATATTTGGACCTGTTTTCAGATTAATCGGATATTGCCTATTTCTTTGTTATGCGTCGTTCATGATCCGCAACTCCGCACGTATATTGCCTTTTGTATTTCAGCCCTCGGTTTTCAACTGGCCCGTGGAGTGCATTGACACCGAAAAGGTGCTGCCCATTCCCGGCGTGCTTTCTACGGTAAGTTGTCCGCCGTGGACGTCCTCGACTATGTGCTTGGCCAGCGGCAGACCAAGTCCGGTGCCCGGCGCCATGTCTTTATCCTTTTTCACGCGATAGAACTTTTCAAATATTTTTTGGCAATCTTCCGGACTAAGTCCCACGCCGGTATCTTGCACTTCGAAGCGGACCTGGTCGCCCACCAACCGGCTTCGCAGGCTGACGCTGCCGCCGTTGCCGGTATACTTGATGGCGTTGGACAATAGGTTGATGGCCGCTTGCAGCAGCATGTCGCGGTCGGCCAGCACGCCCAAGTACATGGAACTTAGTTGCGAAACAAGCTTGATGTCTTTGGCCTCGGCCGACGGCTGCACCACGTTCAGGGCCTCTTCGAGAATCTCATTCAAGGATTGTTGTCGTTTATTGACGTTGATCACGCCGGCCTCGATGCGGGCAATGTTAAGTAAGTTTTCCACCAATCGTTGGAGGCGGTCGGCCTGCGTGGAGATGACGTTGAGAAATTCCTCGCGGGTTTTTTCGTCTTCGGCCTCGCCTTCGGCCAGCAGTTCGACGTAGGCTTTGATGCCCGCCAAGGGCGTTTTCATCTCGTGGCTGACGGATGACACAAACTCGGCGTTCCGTTTTTGCATGGCTTTATGCTCCCCGATGTCGCGGAGCACCGCCACGGCGCCTTCCGATACCGGAGATTTATCCGACGATTCGTCGTTGCCCGTGGCCAGCTTGTAGGCCGTGGCGCGAAACCATTGGGGCTTGCCGTTCTCCCGGGCAATCTCGAGCTCTTCGGAACGCGCGCCCGTGATCTTCCGTTGCCTGACGGACGTCAACAAATCGATCAGCTCCTGGCAACGCACTATTTGGCTCAAGGCTCGCTTTTCGCTCTTTTCCGCGTCAAAATTGAACATCTCTTCCGCACTGCGATTGGCCAGCACCAACTCGTCGTAGTCGTCGATAGCCAAAATGGGGTCGGTCAATCCCTCAAAAATATTCTTGATCTGCTCGGTCTGCGCCATGGCGCGAAGGCAGCGAACCTCTTGGGTAGTACGTGCGTGTTCCAAGTCCTGCACGCGCCGTTTGTAATCAAGTATGGTGTTGCGAATCTGCCCTGCCAGATCGCTCATGGGATGCTCCGAAGGCAAAGAAGGCATGTTCTCGTTGAATCCGGGAAGGGTATGGCAAAGACACATCGCTTTGATGTATCTTTGCCATTGCCGCTGTTGTCTTTTTTGCCGCAAAAGCCAGTATGCAAGCAATCCGCAGCAGCAAATCAGCCCCATGCACGGCAAGCCGGCGCACAGCATCAGCGATGTCGCATCAAATTCCTTCATGGCCAGCCAAGCCAATGTCAGGACGCCGGCGATTGCGATTGCCTCGATGGCGATCGTTTTGGAAAACTTAAACTTTATCAATTATTTACCTGAGTGTTGTTAAAGGCCGCAAGCCATGAACTTCAAGCGCATGGTTTCCCTACTGGGGGATGATCGCTGGCAGAGCGTCGGACACAAAGCTTATACCGGCATTAACGCCGCACGGTATAGCGCGGGTCGAGGGCTTTAGCCTGTTGAAAATGGGCTTCCGCCGGCTCGGCCTGCCCAAGCTTTGCCAACGTGCATCCCATCAAAAAATAGGATAAAGCACTGGACTTGTCCAACGAAAGTGCTTGTTGCAGTGCAACTTGGGACGATTGGAAGTCGCCCAGCCGATAGTAGGCCACGCCTAACATGCGAAAAATCGCGGCCGATTTAGAGAAATGCCTGGCGGCCGGCGCAAGCAGTTCTACGGCTAATTCCGGATGGTTTGTCCGTAATGCCGCGCCTGCCGAAACAACCGTAATTTGCGGATTATTCGGCTGGCAGGACGCCGCTTTATGGAAGGCGATCCGAGCCGCGTCGATCGCGCCATCGGATAAAGCCCGCTGGCCTTCACTCAAAAATTCTTCCGCCGAAACGGTGGATTCGGCATGCGCATAAGAATCGGCAAAGCCGGCGTTTTTTTTCGCTTTATCGGGAGTTTCAGACGTCGGCGTCGCAGGGGATGAGGTTTCCGCGGGGGGCTGCCTGATCGCAGGCGTTGACGAAGGAACGTTTTTATCTGAATCAGAAGTCGCCGAGTAAGCCGCCGGAATAATGGCATTTGAGTTTGCCGCGGCAGAGCCGTCTGAATCCTTGGCACTCTTATAAGATAAGGCATACATTTCGTTTTCCGGTTCAGCCCGGGCAGCCTGCTCGTAATAAGCAACCGCGCCGGTCGATTGACCGATGGCGTCCAGCACCAATCCTTTGGTATAGAGCGCTCGGGCGTTGCCGGGTTGCATGTGGAGCACCTCGTCGACCTGTTTGAGTGAATCCTCAGGGCGTCGATCGAGAAGATTTACTTCGGCCATGAGAAGTTGGGCATCGATATGGCGGGGATTGCGGGCCAGTAATACTTCCAAACCCTCTCGACAACCTTTGGAATCGTTATGCTCCCATCGCGTCAAGGCGGCTTCATAAGCGGCCTGGTCTCGGTGGGCTTCAAAATTTCGTACGATCTCCTCATTGCGCCGATGACGTTTTTCGGTGTCGTTGCCGCCTAATAACGACTTGGCGATGGGAAAACCGGCGCAGCCCGCCGTCAATGCAAGAATAACCGCCGTGGCGAAAATGCCCGCCGGCAAGTTTTTTGCCATCCGGACTAGGAGCCTATCCATAATCTTCCCTCTCACGACCAACCGACCATGCTCCGCATGGTGCCCGTCGGTGCCCGGATAGGGCTGGGGTGAGGGCGGAATTGCCGATAGTTGTTGCATTTTAACTCATTATAAAATTGATTCATTGAAGTTTTTTCGGTCGCGGGATGTCCTGGTGTGAGCCGGGCAATCCGCGATCGTACGGATGCAGCGGCATGGGTTGCGGCGAGGCCGGACGTTCCAGATCGTCAATCAGCCAATCGGCCACGGCATCGCCGTCCAATGGATTTCGGGCGGCAAGATCATAGCCCGTCCGTTCGGCGCCCAGCGTATGATCGCCCTCTTTCTTGCCCAGCCAGATATCACTGCGTAAATCGATGGCGGCCCGATTGAGCGGATCG
>JBEKIK010000337.1:0-4390 GCA_050011795.1 Thermoguttaceae bacterium
GGGTCTCATTTCTATACTTCCCGCCCGCCCCAGACTTCGTATACTATGAAAATGAGTATTGTGTCCCCGGAATTTCGGAATTTCGTTTCGGAATTTCGGAATTTACACTGCCCCTATCCACCGTCCACCGCCCACCGCCCACTATTTAAATCCCCATCTCCGCTTTCACTGCCCCAAACGCACCAATGGCGAATTGAAGGTCATCTGCCGTATGTGCCGCGGAGATTTGCACGCGGATCCGGGCTTTGCCTTGGGGAACCACGGGATAAAAGAAGCCGACCACATATACGCCGCGCTCAAGCAGGGCATCGGCCATGCGGGCGGCCAGCACAGCGTCGCCGAGCATGATCGGGCAGATGGGATGCACGCCGGGGGTGATCTGGAAACCGCGCTTAGACATGCCTTGGCGGAATGTCTTGGTATTTGCTTCCAAACGGTCGCGCAATTCGGTGGAATGGGAAAGCAATTCGATGGTTTTCATGGCCGCGCCGATGATCGGAGGCGCAACTGAGTTGGAAAACAGATACGGCCGGCTCCGCTGGCGGAGCATTTCGATAATTTCCCTGCGCCCGCTGGTGTATCCGCCGCTTGCCCCGCCCAGGGCCTTGCCTAGCGTGCCGGTGAGGATGTCGATGCGGTCCATCACACCGTGATATTCGTGCGTTCCTCGCCCTTGCCGGCCCAAAACGCCCACGGCGTGCGAGTCGTCGATCATCACCAGAGCGCCGTACTTATCGGCCAGTTCGCATATACCCGGCAGATCGGCCAGTATGCCGTCCATGGAAAAAACTCCGTCGGTGGCGATGATGCGGAACCGTGCATCGGCCGCTTGTTTAAGTTGCGTTTCCAGATCGGCCATGTCATTGTTTTTGTAACGAAACCGCCGGGCCTTGCAAAGCCGGATGCCGTCGATAATGCTGGCATGGTTCAGTTCGTCGGAAATGACGGCGTCTTCGGGGCCTAAAAGCGTTTCAAAGAGTCCGCCGTTGGCGTCGAAACAGGAAGAATAAAGAATCGTATCCTCGGTTCCCAAAAAGTCGCTTATCTTCTGTTCCAATTCCTTGTGTATCTGCTGGGTGCCGCAGATAAATCGCACGCTTGCCAGCCCGTAGCCCCAACGGTCCAGGGCTTCATGTGCGGCGCGGATCACTTCCGGATGATCGGCCAGACCGAGATAGTTGTTTGCACAGAGATTCAAGACGCCTTGGCGTTCCAGGACCGATACCCGAGCGTGCTGCGGACTGGTGATGATCCGCTCGGATTTGTAAAGTCCAGCCTTGCGGATCCCTTGGAGTTGATCGGCCAGATAATTTTTTATATTACCGAACATTATTTACGTGCCCTTTATTCCTCTTTCCAGGTCAGAATCACCTTGCCCGAGTTTCCGGAGCACATGGCCGCGAATCCCTTTTCAAAATCGGAGAAACTATAACGGTGAGTGATTACCGGGTCGATATCCAGGCCGCTTTGGATCATCACCGTCATTTTATACCATGTCTCGTACATTTCGCGCCCGTAAATTCCCTTGATGGTGAGCATGTTGAAGATCACGGTGGACCAGTTGATGGCCATTTCACCGGCCGGGATTCCCAGCATGGCGATCTTTCCTCCGTGACACATGTTGGCCAGCATGTCGCGGAATGCGGCCGGATTGCCCGACATCTCCAAGCCCACGTCAAATCCTTCCTTCATCCCCAGTTTTTTTTGCGCGTCGGCGATAGTTTGGGTGCGGACGTCCAGCGCCAGCGTGGGCTTGAGCTTCCGGGCCAGTTCGAGGCGATAGGGATTCACATCAGTGATGACAACGTAGCGCGCTCCGGCATGGCGGACCACGGCCGCGGCCATGATGCCGATCGGTCCCGCGCCGGTGATAAGCACGTCCTCGCCCAGCACCGGAAAGGAAAGCGCAGTGTGCACGGCGTTGCCCAAGGGATCGAAAATCGCCGCCACGTCGCGGGGGATGGAAGGATCGTGATGCCAAACGTTGGTCATGGGCAGGGAGATATATTCGGCATAGGCACCGGGCCGATTCACGCCTATGCCCAGGGTTTCCATGCAAAGATGGCGCCGGCCGGCCATGCAGTTTCGGCAACGGCCGCAAACCACGTGTCCTTCGCCGCTGACAACGTCGCCTATTCGAAAATCCTTCACGTTGCCGCCCATGTCGACGATCCGGCCGACAAATTCATGCCCTACCACAAGCGGGATGGGAATGGTCTTTTGCGCCCAGGCGTCCCAGTTGTAAATGTGGACGTCGGTGCCGCAAATGCCCGTGCGCAAGACCTCGATCAGCACGTCGTTGATACCGATCTGGGGAACGGGCATATCTTCCAACCACAATCCGCTTTCGGGTTTGCTTTTTACCAGGGCCTTCATTTTTTGCATGAGAGGTTCCTTGGGGTTATTATTCGTTTGCCGTGGATCGCGAAACCACAAGCGGTTTGCCGGGTAATTTATGTGGATTAGTCCTTGGAGAATTTTACAACAGGGAAAATGGATGAACAGTGGCATGGGCGAATTTTACATCACTTTGCGCGTTGCAAAAATTCTTCCACCGACTGTAAAGTGGGACAACCGGTCTGTCCGCCCCGTTGGGTAGCCTTTAGTGCAGCCGCGGCCGAAGCGAATTGCACACATTCCACCGGAGATTTGCCCCGTGCCAGGGCCGCCGAATAAGCCCCGTGGAATACATCGCCGCACCCGGTCGTGTCGATTACCTTAACGGCTCGAGCCGGACAATGAACGGGCCGTGCAAAACCATCGGCCAAAAGCCAACTGCCGGAGGACCCGCAAGTGACCACTACCGCTCGGCGTTTTGAGGTCCACAAGGCAGCCGTAGCCTGTTCGGGTTCGGTCTTTCCGGTCAATTCCGAGGCAAAGCGGTCGGAAATCACCAGGTGATCGATCAGTGCCAGCAAGTCAGTGAAATTTCCCTCTGCTTTACGCTCAAAATCGGCCACGATTGCCACGCTGTTTTCCCGGGCGATACGGGCTGCGCGAATCGTGCCTTCCAGACCATGATGATCGACGAGAATAACGCGTGCGGAACTTATTAATTCCCTCGAGGGCAGTTCGACATCGGCGCCGACGGCTCCGGCAAGCGAGGCGAATATGGTCCTGGTTTTATGATGCTCATCGACGATGATCGTGGACTGTGCCGGTTTGGCCCCGGCACGCCGTGCGCAATGTGCCGTATCCACACCCTCGCGGGCGAAACAATCTCTCACATATTGCGACAACTCATTGTTGCCCAACAATCCGACATAGGCACAGGATGCCCCCAAACGCGCGGCGGCCACCAATGCGGTTCCGGTCAGCCCGCCGCACTGACGCAACCGATGCCGCACTCGAACTTTACTCTCCGCCGGGGGATATTCATCAACGTAAAGGAGATCGTCCACGGCCACCGCGCCAAAACCCAATATGTCGAATATTGGCGTCGTCATTTCTGACCGCCTTTATGCGCGAATGGCTATCGGGCTGAGTTGCTCGATGGCCTGTTCGGCCTCCCGGCGAACCCTGGGATCCTCGTCATCCAAAAGGCGAGAAATCGCCGGCACTGCCTCCGCCGCCTTGGACCCACGGATCTTTATCACTAAGTTTTTCGACGAGTTTCCTAATAAGCAGTAGATCGGGGTCTCTGGATATCTTCATTACCGGGCCTTTCCAAGAGTTTATCTATTTTGCTTATATCGACTTGAGATGCCCGCCGGCTTGCCGGTTGATGAACGGATTTAATTGAAAATAGATAAGATGCACAGAAGAGTCGGCGGTCAACAAAAATGATGAGGATTGAATTCGCCGGATAACCTTGGTTATTAAAACAAGCTTTTTTATAGTTATTACTTACGTAAAATTCCCAATTGCCGATAGACGTTATTTTTTATGAGATGAGTAAGCTCGTTTTGCAGCAGAATGCAAAAAGTGGAGCTAGATGAGTTTTTTATATTTCGATAAGTCAATAAATTAAAGAACCGTGCGGATAAAAGATCACCCCTTTTACACCGTTTGATCGTTTTGACCACGGTGTAAAAAGGGTGATGATTTAATATCTTACTTTCTTATTGTCTTTTAATCAGGCGAAACGACGCCGAACGGCCAACAAGCCTGCCACGCCACAAACAAGGAGAAAAAGCGCGCCGGGTTCGGGGGTGGGAGTCAATTTCTGACCATAATCTACATTTTCGTCCTCTGAACCAATGTATGAAATCGTGTAATTAAACTGGAATGTATCGTGTATTTGAATCGGCGTACCGGAATAATCGATAGTGGCTTCATAACGGTTATCAATGCTATCATAAGTTGAGTCTATGGGTAAGGTTGAATCGACTGTCCAACCACTGGTGGGTGTGTCAACTCCTGCGTCGGAAATAGTGAAGAAATCGTCCAT
>JBEKIK010000338.1:0-3547 GCA_050011795.1 Thermoguttaceae bacterium
CGACATTTTTTTCCGAGCTAATTTTGCCAGATTCTTAAAATAAAACTTCGGCTCGGATAAATATCCATCGTACTGCCTGGTAGTTGCCGCTTGATCCGCCGTCCCACAACCCGGTCAGGGGGTCGCTTCCCGCGGTGCCTCAGGCTATGCTTGCAGGGAACTTTTTTTGTGCCGGCTGCATCGAAATAACAAGGGCATTTTTTAGGAACTAGTCCCTGCGCTCTTTATGGGAGAACTTGCCCCTTGGAGTCTAAGCCATGAAAATCAACATGCTAATCGGTCTTTTTACATTCGGCGGCGTATTTTTAGGAGGATGGGCCATGTCAGCGGCAGATTCGGCGGATTTGCAGTCTCATCGCGAGCAGGCCTACAAATCCTATCGGGAGGGAAACTACAACGATGCCTACGAAGCATATAGCAAGTTGGCCCTGGATCCCAATGACGATATTCGCCAGGTCGGCGAAGACCTGCGCATGGCAACCTCCTGCCTCCAGCATCTTAATCGCCTCGATGAGATGGACGAATTCCGCGAAAAGGTCGTCGATATTCATAAAAATAACTGGCGACTGCTCCTGGCCGCCGCTCAGAATTATCTGAACCAGCCGCACTACGGCTTCATGGTGGCGGGCAAGTTTTGCCGCGGCAACAAACGAGGCGGCGGGAATTTTGTCAACTCAACCGAGCGCGACCACGTCCGGGCTCTGCAACTGATGGTCCAGGCCATGCCCATGGCCCAAAAAGAGGAAAATCATAGCGAAGTAGGCGCCTTCCTTCTTTCTCTGGCAGATATGCTATTAGACTCTCGCAGGGGCCTTGAGGCCTGGCGTTTGCAATATCTCAGCGATCTAAAGGTCCTGCCCGACTACGAACCCGGCTGGGGCAATTATCGCGAAACTCGCGGCGCGCCGGTCGATGCCGACGGCAAGCCGGTCTTCCATACGGTTCCCAAAAGTTTCGAGTCCGCCGAAACCGACGGTCAGCGCTGGCGGTGGTGTTTACAGCAGGCGGCTGAATTCGATCCCAACCTTATGGACAATGTGCGTAAACAATTCGCCGACTTTCTTTACCAACAGTTCGGCGAACAAACAATAGCCGAATTCGGCTGGCGTTTCGGCCGGATGCAGACCGACGACACCAAAAATGACGAAAGCGGCACTTTCGCCCTGCACACTCTGGGCGAAAACGAGACCATTGCCCGGCTGGCCACAAGCGTAAAACGCTTCGATCTGCCCGACGAATTCAATTTTATTAAAATCTACCAACAAATCGCCGCCAATTCGAAAAGTGCTTATGCCCTGGAGTCCTTGGAGCAATTAGCACAAATCTTCGAGAACCGCCGGCAATATCCCAAGGCCGCCGATTACTGGCGGCGTTTGATAAAGGAATTCCCCGACGCCGATAAAGACCGCCGCCAAAACTGGAAAGACCAGTGGCAACAAATCGTGGGAAATTGGGGGCGATTCGAGCCGGCGGCGACCCAGCCTGCGGGCAAGGGGGCCTCGGTCGAATTCCGTTTTCGCAACGGCACGGCCGTGGATTTTACCGCCCACGAAATCAAGGTCGATAAATTCCTGGACGACATTAAAACATATCTAAAATCTAACCCTCGTGAATTAGATTGGGAAAAGATCGACTTCGGCGCCATCGGCCACCGCCTTTTGGAAAAGAGCCGTGAGCAATATCTCGGCCGGCAGGTCGCCCAATGGCAAATGGACCTCAAGCCCAGGGAAAATCATTTCGATCGCCGAGTGACCGTGACCACGCCGCTATCGGAACCCGGGGCATACCTGGTCGAAGCCAAGATGAAGGACGGCAACACAAACTTCATCGTCCTGTGGGTCGATGACACGGCCATAGTGAAAAAGCCCTTGGAGGACAAAACATTTTACTTCGTCGCCGACGCCGTAACCGGCAAGCCCGTGCCAAAGGCCAACATGGAATTTTTCGGCTGGCAAAGCGAGCGGCTCCGAAGCGGCCGCTCGGAAATACACGTCAAGGATTTCGCCGAATTTACCGACGCCGACGGCCAGGTGATTCTCGATCTCAAGCGTCAACCGCGGGAATATCAGTGGCTCATTATCGCCCGGACCGATGAAGGACGCCTGGCTTACCTCGGTTTCACCAACGTCTGGCAAGGCAATTGGTACGACTCGCAATACAACGCCACCAAGGTCTACGCCATAACCGACCGCCCGGTGTATCGGCCCGATCAGACCGTGAAATACAAATTCTGGGTCCGTCATGCCCAATACGACATGAAAGACGTGTCCGATTTCGCCGACCGTGAATTCACCGTAGAAATTTATAATCCCAAGGGTGAAAAAATCATTTCGGAAACAAAGAAGGCGGACGCCTGGGGCGGGTTGGAAGGCGAATATAAAATCCCAGCCGATGCATCGCTGGGTGTTTTTACTCTAAGCGTAAAAGATCTCGGCGGCGGCAGTTTCCGCGTGGAGGAGTATAAAAAGCCCGAGTTTGAAGTCACCATCGACGCCCCAACCGAGCCGGTCATGCTGGGCGAAAAAATCTCCGCCACGATCAAGGCCAAATACTACTTCGGCTCGCCGGTTACCAAGGCAAAAGTGAAGTACAAAATCTATCGTTCCAGCCACGACGAGCAGTGGTATCCATGGGGACCGTGGGATTGGCTCTACGGTCCGGGTTATTGGTGGTTCGCCTACGATTACGATTGGTATCCGGGCTGGTGCAGTTGGGGTTGTCTGCGCCCGATTCCATTTTGGTGGCCGCGCGGCAATCAGCCGCCGGAATTGGTCGCCGATCAGGAAGTCGATATCGGTCCGGACGGCACAGTGAAGGTCGAGATCGACACCGCCGTGGCCAAAGCCATTCATCCGGACGAAGACCACAAATACTCGATCACCGCCGAAGTGGTCGACGAGTCGCGGCGTACCATCGTCGGCACGGGCAATGTGCTGGTCGCGCGCAAGCCGTTTAGCGTGTACGCCTGGGTCGATCGCGGATATTATCGCTTGGGCGACGCCATCCAAGCCAATTTTAACGCCCGAACCATCGACGGCAAACCCGTGCAGGGCAAAGGCAAACTTACTCTGATGAAGATCAGTTATGAAAAAGACAAGCCGGTGGAAACGCCGGTGCAAACCTGGCAGATCGATACTAACGAACAAGGCCAGGCCCACCAGCAGATTACCGCCGGGCAGGCCGGGCAGTATCGGCTGTCTTATAAAATAACTGATGCCGTGGAACACTCCATCGAGGGCGGCTACATATTTACAATCATCGGCCAAGGCGTCGATGCCGCGCAATTCCGCTTCAATCGCCTGGAACTTATTCCAGACAAGCGCGAATACGCCCCGGGCGAAACCGTCAAATTGCAGATCAACACCGATCGCATCGGCGGCACAGTGTTGTTGTTCCTCCGACCGTCCAACGGTATTTATCTGCCCCCGAAAGTCCTCCACCTGGACGGCAAGAGCGCGGTTTACGACGTGGCCGTGGCGAAAAAGGACATGCCTAACTTCTTTATCGAGGCTGTGACCGTTGCCGACGGCCGGGTAAACAACGAAGT
>JBEKIK010000339.1:0-3546 GCA_050011795.1 Thermoguttaceae bacterium
TTCCATGTAAATGTTTTCGAAAACAAACTCATGTTCGGCCCTGGCATTGCGGGCACAGGTGCCGAAATCGTGCTCGGCGTCCTTGAACATCTTCCTGGCCCATTCCTGCCCGAACAGCGGGCAGGCGGACAAAACGGTTAGCGTCACAAGCAATCCAATTTTGCGATTCATGAGGCAAACTCCCGCAACCTTCGTGGTGAACGTTAAGGTGAATATTAGGTCATTAACATCTTTGGAGGAGATGTACCGTGTACGGGCCGTGATCAGTGTCTTATAGGCGATTTTATCTTTCGCTTGCCAATCATCAACGACCTCCGTGGAAATCTAGGTTTTTTTAATAAACGTGTCAACTTCGATCCGTGTTTTTAATAACCGGGGGGTAATCTTCGTCAAGCCGGAGATTCGAGTCGGAACTCGGTTTTTAAAAAACCGATTCCTCACGGTTCTTGCGTTCGAGGCTTTGGGATGCGGGAATTTGGAACCGTCGGATCGTTCAAAAAACCGCTTCCCGCCCCCCATTACTGAACTATATGCTTTCCCCACCCATCCAGTCTAGTCCAATTTCATAAGGAAAATAACTAGTTATATCTGGTGGTGGGTATGGGGAAAAAAATGGTACCTGTACCGTCTCTTTTATCTTACTAGGGAAGGATCCTTGTCAAAATGGCTGTAAATTAGTTACGATATGGGATTACGCGCATCGACCGGGATGTGCCGTGCTCGCTTACCTACCAACATTTGGTTGGTGCCCGTTCGCGGCTAAACGGAGATTGCGCTTACCGATCGGGATGAGCCGACTTATAGACTAAAATCGCCGCCTGCTCGCCTCGGCGTCACATTTTCGGTTATGTTGCCGGATATACGGCTGTTTCCTAAGGAATTGCCATGTTCGAAGCGCTTCAGGAAAGTTTGGGTTCCGCATTGAGGGCCTTGCGCGGGCGAGGCATCCTCAACGAATCGAACATGCGCGAAGGTCTGAAACTGGTGCAGCGGGCCTTGCTCGAAGCCGACGTCAGCCTGTCGGTGGTCAAGGATTTTATGACCAACGTGGGCAATCAGGCCGTGGGCGAGCGGGTGTTAAAATCGCTCGACCCTACCAAACAACTCGTTTATATCGTTCACCAGGAACTTATCAATTTGATGGGACCCGTGGACCACTCGCTGCATCTCGGCGACGAGGTAAGCGTGCTTATGCTTTGCGGACTGCAAGGATCCGGCAAAACCACTACATGCGGCAAATTAGGTCGGCTCATAAAGCAGCGCGGTCGCCAGCCGCTGTTGGTGGCCGCCGACTTGCAGCGTCCGGCGGCCGTCGAGCAGTTGCAGGTCCTGGGCCAACAACTCGGCCTGCCGGTGTATGCCGACCCGGCTGCACGCGACCCCGTGGCCTTGTGCCAGGCGGCGGTAAGGCAAGCCAAGCAGATGGAAGCCAATGTGCTGATCCTGGACACGGCCGGTCGATTGCACATCGACGAGGAGTTGATGAATCAACTCGCCCAGATCGACCGCCGCGTGGGGCCGGACCAGGTTTTCCTGGTGGTCGACGCGATGACCGGCCAAGACGCCGTCAACAGCGCCAAGGCATTTAACGAGGCCCTTGAGCTGGACGGGGTAATCATGACCAAACTCGACGGCGACGCCCGGGGCGGGGCCGCGCTGTCGGTAAAGGCCGTCACCGGCGTGCCCATCAAGTTTATCGGCACCGGCGAACATCTCGATGCCTTGGAGGAGTTCCACCCGGACCGCATGGCCGGCCGGATTTTGGGCATGGGCGACGTGGTTACGCTGGTCGAACAGGCCCAGCAAAAAATCGACCAGGATGAAATGGCCCGTCAGGAAGCCCGGCTGCGTAAAGGACAATTCACCCTGGACGACTTTAAAAACATGTTGGGACAGACCAAAAAACTCGGTCCGCTCAACAAGGTAATGAGCATGATTCCGGGCATGGGCGCAATGACCCAAATGATGGACGACGTTGATGCGGAAGATCAGTTTCGGCGTTTGGGCGGAATCATCGACTCGATGACGCCCGAGGAACGCCGCAATCCCTCGAGAGTGATCGATCAAAGCCGCCGCCGCCGCATTGCCGCCGGGGCCGGGGTCGAACCGCACGAAGTCAATGATCTGGTCAAACAATTCGACGGCATCGCCGACATGATGAAACGCATGTCCACCATGGGAATCCGCGATAGATGGAAGACCATGCAGCAGCTTCAACAAGGCGGCATGTTAAATCCCGGGGCGAAACTGGCAAAAACGAAAATCGGAACCGGCAAGCGTTTGACTTCCCAGGAAAAAGCCAAACAGAAAAAAATGCGCGATCGCGAAGAAAGACGAAAAAAACGCGAGGCGAAAAAAAATAAATAAAAAGGGATTAGAGATTAGAAATTAGAGATTAGAAAGTTTAGCCCCGGCACTTGTGCCGGGAGGAATTGATAAAAACCATATTTACGAGGAGATTAGAGTGGCAGTACGTATTCGGATGAAGAAGATGGGGCGCAAGCATCGCCCCTTTTATCGGATTTGTGCAATGGAGATCCGCGCCCCGCGCGACGGACGGGTGCTGGAACAACTGGGAACCTACGATCCCTTGATCCCGGAGACCGACGCCCGGGCGATACTGAACAAAGAGCGGATCAAGTATTGGCTCGGCGTGGGCGCGACGCCGTCTGACAAGGTGAGCGTGCTTATCAAGAAATATGGCGAAGACGGCACGCACCTGGCCCAACAGCAGGCGGCGCTCGATCGGTTGGCCCAGCAGCGCCGCCGGCCGGAGCCCGCGCAGCCCATGCCCACAACCCCCAAACCGAAGAAATCGGAAACCGATGCCCCCTCGGCGCGACGCTCCGACGCCGAAGATATCCGCGCCCAAGCCGCAGCCGCGGAAGAAAAAGAATAACCATGCGTTTTGACGTCTTGACCCTGTTTCCCGAAATTTTTCAGGGATATTTGGGTCAGAGTTTGTTGAACCGGGCAATCCAAGCCGGTTTGGTCGACGTGCGGTTGCACAATATCCGCGATTGGTCGAAAGGAAAACATAATACAGTGGACGATCGTCCCTTCGGGGGCGGGCCCGGCATGGTAATGAAGGTCGAGCCGGTGGTGGAATGCGTGGAAGCGGTGCGGGCGATGGCCGGCGATCCGGGTCGCCTGGTCATGCTCACTCCGCAAGGACGACGCCTCGATCAACCGGCGGTGGAACGGCTGGCAACGCACGGGCGAATTTTGCTCTTGTGCGGACGGTACGAAGGTTTTGACGAACGAATACGGATCATTTTGGAGCCCGAGGAGATTTCGATCGGCGACTACGTCCTAAACGGCGGAGAAGTCGCCGCGATGGTGATTATTGATGCGGTCATCCGGCTGGCGCCGGGCGTGCTGGGCGACGAAGACAGCAGCGCAAGCGACTCGTTTTCGGGTCAGCGCCGCTGGTTGGAATTCGCCCAATACACCCGGCCCCGGGAATATCGCGGCCTTGTGGCGCCCGAAGTCCTGTTAAACGGAAATCACGAGGAAATCGCCCGCTGGCGCGAAGAAAACAGCCGC
>JBEKIK010000340.1:0-3543 GCA_050011795.1 Thermoguttaceae bacterium
ACCGCTGATCATAACTCCATCGGCGACGGGCGTTTCCACGCCTACCGCGACAATCGAATCACAAAAGCCCACGCCGGCCCCGCCGAAAAAAGATGCCGCCAACGGCGCATCGAGCACCGAGAAAGCGCCGGAATCGGGCTCGGATACGGCCGCTCCAAAACCTTCGGACTCGGAGAAGCCGGGGCTTGTTCCGGTGCCGACGCCGAATTTATTGAAATGATATTCGGCCGAAATTTTATTCAGAACCGGGGCACAAGCCGGGAGATGGTTTGTGCCCCGTTTTTTGCGCGGAAATAATGCAAACCACGCGCTGATTGACAGATGTAATTCGCACCGTGTATATTATTTAAAAACTTAAACTGTAATCTGGATTTTCTTTTCTCTAGCCCAGGATGTTTACGCCTGGGATTAGGAGAATTCCACAACCCCTTTCATGTAGCCCCTTTAGGGGCGACTAAAGACTGGATGAACCCCGTGAACGGGGTTGACATTACAATTGATGGCAATGGCTTTCGGTCCCCAGGCGTAAACGCCTGGGCTAAGTAAAAATGGCCTTCAGCCCCAGGCGTAAACGCCTGGGCTAAGAAAACATGGCTCGAATAGTATGGATGCTATGACAAACGCCGACGAAAACTTGGGTGTTCTTCAAGGCAAGCGCCTGGCGTTTGTGGGCAAGTTGGCGAGCATGTCGCGGCGGGACGCCGGGCAACTGGTCCGCCGGCATGGCGCGACCGTCCTGGACCGGCCCGACGCCTCAGTCCATCTGGTGGTCGTCGGAGAGGAGGAACTGCCCTTGGCCGATGGCGAGGGGCCGGAGCAGTGGTTCGACGAATCCACCCGACTTGCGGCCGAAAAGGGCGATTTGGAAATCATCACCGAAACGCAACTCTGGCACCGTTTGGGTTTGGTCGAGCACGAGCAGGACATCCATCAGCTTTATACGCCGGCCATGTTGGCCGAACTTTTGGGCGTGCCCGTGGCGGTGATTCGGCGTTGGCACCGGCGGGGGTTGATCCAACCGGTCCGCGAGGTGCGGCGCTTGCCGTACTTCGATTTTCAGGAAATCGCCGCTGCCCGGAGTCTGGCTGAACTTTTAGCCGCGGGCGTTTCGCCCTCCGCCATCGAAAAAAAGCTCAACGCCTTGGCCCGTTATTTGCCCGGAGTGGCTCGGCCGTTGGCGCAGCTTTCGGTGATTGTTGAAGGCAAGCAGATTTTGCTGCGTCAGGGAGATGGGCTGATTGAGCCGGGCGGGCAGATGCGATTCGACTTTGACGCCCGGGACGCCGCCGCGCAGCCGGAAAGATTGATCCCCTCCAACGCGAATCAAATGTGCTCTCTGGCCGCGGAATTGGAAGAAGACGGGCAATTATCGGCCGCCGCCGAGATGTATCGGGCGGCCATGGCAGCCGGCGGTCCCAAGCCGGAAATTTGTTTCATGGTCGCCGAATTGCTCTATCGGCAGGGCGATCTTTGCGGGGCGCGGGAACGCTATTACACGGCAATCGAACTCGATGAGGACTATGTCGAAGCCCGGGCTAACCTGGGCTGCGTGTTGGCCGAGACCGGCCAGCGCGACCTGGCCGTGGCCGCATTCGAGGGGGCGCTGCGTTTTCATCCCGACTATGCCGACGTGCACTACCATCTGGCCCGCACGCTCGACGAGATCGGCCAGGGCGTCCGCGCAGTTGAGCATTGGGAACGTTTTTTGGCCTTGGCCCCGGATAGTCCCTGGGCCGACGAGGCGGCCCAGCGCCTGGCATGATAAAGCGGGGGGGTTGCAAACTACCTCGGATCATGTATCTTGGCATATGGAATCTACATATTATGTAGACAGTACGTCCCGTGTGTCGATTCCGCACACGGCCTGTGCGGCCTACTTTTCAAGTTGCCCTATATTATCAAACAAACTCCCTCACACAACGGTCGATGCAGGAAATACTTTTCGACTATAAACTCAACCCGACGACCTGGGCCTATTTGTCGTCGCTGTTGATGATCGGCATGTATTTCAAGTTCCACCGCTTTTGGAGCGTGCGGAACTTGGACCTCGTGGCTTTGATCGGCATTTCGCCGGGCTTGCTGCTTATATATTACGGCCTGGCGAACCATGCGCCCGGGCAGGTGCAAGGCGGATACGTGTGGCTGTTCGGAATCAGCGGATTCTTCTTGATCCGCTTGTTGATCGATCCGATCATGGTCCGCCGTCCGCTGTTGGAGCCGAATCTTTCCGTAAGCGGGCTGACTTTTACGGGCGTGGCGCTGTTGGTTTTTTTGATGGCCAACATCGTGAAAAATCCGCCCGAACGGCTGGAATCGTACCTGGCCAAGCAGGCAGCCCCGGCCCAGCCCAGTCCGGGCTTGACGTTTTTCTATCAATTCGCCGGTTTTTCCAGCAAGGCCATGATACCCGTGGACGGCACCCAGCCCGAAGTCTTCCGCCGGCAGGAAATCCAGGTGGCTTCAGCCCGCAGCACTGCCATCCTGGGCCACCTGGCCGTGGTCATCGGCATGGTGTTGGTGGGCTATAAGCATTTCGACAACATCCACACCGGCGTGGCGGCGGCCACGCTTTACTTGCTCATGTTTTACACCAGCCAGATGACCGGACAGGTGGATCACGTGGTTCCGGCTGCGCTATTGGTTTGGGCCGTGGCGGCCTATCGCCGGCCGGTGATCGCCGGCGTATTCATGGGCATTGCCGTAAGCGTGATTTATTATCCCTGGTTCCTGTTGCCTTTGTGGTGCGGATTTTATTGGCGCCGCGGCATGGTGCGATTCATTATCGGCGTGATTTTGGCACTGGCAATCATGATCGCCTGGCTGGCTATAAGCACCGGCACTTGGGAAACGTTCTGGCCGCAATTGCGCCTGATGCTGGGATTTCGCAATCCGTTGGAAGTGGTTTCCTCGGGCTTTTGGACATTCCACGAAAAGGCCTTCCGCTATCCGGTGCTGGCGGCTTTTGTGGCCCTGTGTTGCAGCCTGGCCCTTTGGCCGCCGCAAAAGAATCTGGGCACGTTGTTGAGCTGCTCGGCGGCCGTGATGCTGGCCACGCAATTTTGGCACGCCAACAACGGCGGATTATACATCGCCTGGTACCTTCCGCTTCTGATCCTGACCATCTTCCGCCCGAACCTGGAAGACCGCGTGGCCCTCACCGCCGTCTACGACCTGCGCTGGCCCTGGCGGAGAAACCGAGCGGCAAAATCTCAACCTTCGCCGGCGCCGGCATAATTTTTAATTTCTACTAAGCCAGCGAAGATCACAAAGAAAAAGAAAATATTATCGTGTCCTTCGTGTCCTTCGTGGATGAAAATAATAAGAATTATGAAGAAAGCATCTAAGATAAAATGTGATTCTGCAATAAGCAAGGAATACGATTTCGGCCGAGGCGTCCGCGGCAAGTATTATAAACGTTTCATGCAAGGGAGTAATGTGGCAGTAATAGACGCCAAATTGGCTAAAATCTTCCCCGACTCCAAATCGGTAAATCAAGCCTTGCGATCGCTGGTGACTATTGCCAGAAAAAGCATGAAAGGAAAA
>JBEKIK010000341.1:0-5206 GCA_050011795.1 Thermoguttaceae bacterium
CGGTGCTGTGGCTGTTGTTAGGAGACAGGAGACATGGCTAGTTTATTGATCCAGAACGGGCGCGTGATCGATCCGTCGCAGAAAATGGACCGGATTGCCAATCTTCTTGTCGTGGACGGCCGGGTTGCCGCGCTGGACGTGCAACCGGGCGGAGAGCAGACGATCATCGACGCCTCGGGCAAAATCGTATGTCCCGGACTGATCGATATGCACGTCCACCTCCGCGAGCCTGGGCGGGAAGAAGACGAGACGATCGAGAGCGGCACCGCCGCCGCGCTAGCCGGAGGTTTTACCTCGATCGCCTGCATGCCCAACACCGAGCCTACGATCGACAGCCAGGGCGTGGTCGATTTCATCCGCCACCAGGCCGCTCAGGCCGACCACTGCAACGTTTTTGTCGTGGCCTGCGTGAGCAAAGGCCGGGAAGGCAAGGAATTGGCCGAAATCGGGCAATTGGTAAAGGCCGGGGCCGTGGCCTTCAGCGACGACGGCTCCCCGATCTACAGTCCCGAGCTGATGCGCCGGGCGTTTGAATACTGCCTGATGTTCGACAAGCCCGTGCTGAACCACTCTGAAATCCGCGAGCTGACCGAACACGGGGTAATGCACGAGGGCCTGACTTCGTTGATCTTGGGTCTTTCGGGCATGCCGGCTGCGGCCGAGGACGTAATGGCCAGCCGCGACATAGCCTTGGCCGAGGCGACCGGGGGACGTTTCCACCTGATGCACGTTTCCACGGCGGGCAGCGTCGATGCCGTGCGGCGCGCCAAGCGCCGCGGGGTGCGCGTAACCACCGAGGTCACGCCGCATCATTTTACCCTTACCGACGAATGTCTGCGCTCGTTCGATTCGAATTTCAAGATGAATCCGCCGCTAAGGGGCCGCGAGCACGTCGAGGCGGTGATTGCCGGATTGGCCGACGGAACGATCGACGTAATCGCCACGGACCATGCCCCACATGCGAAAGAAAAGAAAATGCAGGAGTTGGACCAGGCGCCGTTCGGCGTTGTGGGTTTGGAGACGGCGTTGGGCCTGGTGGTCACGAAACTGATAAACCCCGGCCATCTGGACTGGTCGAGCGCGATTCAAAAGATGACCCTCAATCCCGCCCGCATTCTAGGCATAAGCAAAGGCACGCTGGCGGTAGGGGCGGACGCCGACATCACCATTATCAATCCCGAGGTCCGCTGGAAAGTAGATCCCGCGGAGTTCCGCTCTAAAAGCACGAATTCTCCATTTTGCGGCTGGGAACTCACGGGCCGGGCCGAAATTGTAATCGTCGCCGGGCGAGTGAAATATAAGAGGAGCTAGGGGATGGGTCGATGGGTGGGGGGGATTGAGGAATCCGACGAATGATTCCGGAGCGATAATTTGGCCGTTGCCGCAATGTTTTTTTACGTGCAGTTTTTTATGTGAATTGGTATAATTTACTTATAAAGACGTACTGGCCGAGCGGTGGGTATCGGCGCCCGTGCAAGAGAATCCCTAACGAGAATGGGGAAAAATAATGAGGACATTGCGGTTTAGGGGATTCACGCTGGTCGAATTGCTGGTGGTGATCGCCATTATCGGCATTCTAATCGGGCTGCTTTTGCCCGCCGTGCAAGCCGCCCGGGAGTCGGGAAGAAGACTGGCCTGCATAAACAACCTCAAGCAAATAAGCACGGCTATATTGAATCACGAGAATACCACTAAGAGGTTTCCCACGGGCGGTTGGGGATCGAAATGGGTGGGCGATCCGGACCGGGGCAACGCGCAGAACCAACCGGGCGGCTGGGTGCCCGATTTCATTTGTCCCAGCCGAAGGCCCCCGCAAGTTTATCCTTACCAACCGGGCATAAATCCCCAGACCTTCAATGCGTCCCAGACTAGTTCGGCCGCTCGCACCGATTACGCTGTAAACCGAGGCGATTTTTACGTCGACGCCGGAGAAGGGCCGCTAAGTTATGATGACACCTCTTACAACTGGCCCGACACCACGCAGATCACCGGCATCTCCTTTGTCCGCAGCATGATCCGGCAGATTGATATCACCGACGGAGTAAGTAATACGTATTTGGTCGGGGAAAAATATATCAATTCCCTGGAATACGACTCTGGAAAAGATCCGGGCGATAATTCCAGCATTTGCCAAGGCGACTGCGCAGACATTGCTCGTTTAACGGGGTATATAGATTACAAGGATAACAAGCCGGTATACATAATGGTGCCCCCGGTGAAAGACATGAGAACATGGACGGACTCCTTTTGTTTCGGCAGCGCCCATCCGGCTACTTGGCAGGTGTCGTTTTGCGATGCCTCGGTCCATTCCATCAGTTATGATATCGATCTGGAGCTACATTGCCGACTTAGCAACCGCTGCGATGGGGAAGCGGTGGATAAAAGCGGATTGTAAAAGCAGTTTTCAGTTATCAATTTTTTCTCCAGCCTACTGTCTACAGCCTACAGCCTATGGCCTTTTGTATTCATTCTTCATCCTTCATTCTTCCCCAGTCATGTCATTGATAATCGACGGTTATAACCTGCTGCATGCGGCGGGAATTCTTGGCAGTGGCATAGGGCCCAGGAGTTTGGAACTTTCGCGATTGGCGCTATTGAATTTTTTGGCCGAATCGCTTGCGCCGCGGGAACTTTCACAAACCACGGTGGTTTTCGACGCCAAGGACGCCCCATGGGGGGCTAAGAATACCGTAGCGCACCGTGGGCTTACGGTGCAATTTGCCTCGCGCTGGCCGGATGCCGATTGTTTGATCGAAGAACTGATCGGCCGGGATTCTTCGCCCAGGCGATTGACGGTGGTCTCCAGCGATCATCGGCTTCAGCGCGCGGCTCGGCGGCGCAGGGCCAAGGCCGTTGACAGCGATGTATGGTATCAAGAACTGGTGCAAAAGCGTCTTGCCAGACGCAAAGCGGAGTCCTCGGCCCCGGAGCGTCCGGCGGTGCCGCTGTTGGCCGAGGACGTGGAGTATTGGGTCAGGCAATTCGGAGGCCAATCGGAACTGGAACGATGGATGAAGCAGGAATTAGGCGGCGGCGAATCGGCTTTACAGACTCGCGAAAAAGACGCTTTGAAAGACGAGCAATCACTCGATTCCGTAAACCCGTTTCCGCCTGGATACGCGGAAGACCTGGAAGAGGAAGAAGCATAGAAACGAGGATTTGATATTGTCGCGTCCCTGCCGTTTGCTCAGCGGGGCGGGTGCTGTGGGCCCGGGACTGCGGTGTGCAAGATGCGTTTCTTGCACGTGACCGATTGTCCAGGTGGTGGAATTGCCCTTAGTTCCACCACCATTTTGCTTCGTCGGACGGCGCCGCTTTGGCGCGAATGGAGGCGACGGCATCGGATTGTTTAGTATTATCGGCGATGATCCAGGAATTGATCGCCACGCCGCCCGATACGCTGACAATATACTTCTGACCCTTGGGGAGCATGCTGATTTGACTGGGCACCTGCTTGGGAGCGTTGAACTCGGCGGGTTGTAGATCTTGGGCACTCATGAGCACTGGCAAGCTATAGCCGGCCTTATCGGGCAGCCTTTCTTTCACGATCAAGGCCCCGACCACGGCCAATTCCATGCAGTTGCGCAGTTCGCCGAATATGGGTTCGGCCAATGCCAGGGCCGCGAATTGGCTGGTCATGTTTTCCGCCCATTTTTTCGCCAGGGGATTGACTTTGTTTGTGGTTTGACGCACTCCGGCGGCATTAGCGAACTCCTCTGCCGTGAGCGTTTGCACGCTCGCCCCTGACAATTCCCAAGCCAATCCTTCTTTATCTCGAAGCAGGGGATCGTACTTGGGTTCCATCCACCACCGCGGCGTGCCGACAACCGATGAACTCGACGGCACCATCTGTAAATAGCTGGGCAACTTTACTCCCTGGGGCGGGGGCTGTAGATTCATGCCCAGACATTTCATGCGATAGTCGGCGGCCACCAGGACCTGGGCGAAATGGCTTGTGGCGGGCACGCCCTCTACGGTTATCTGCTGCATTCCCATCACTTCCGCAAGTCCGGCGGCGGTCTGTTGTAGAGAAGGTTTGTTACTCATGAATTTTTTAAAACGTGCTAATCCATCGGCGGTGGGATCAATGGAACAACTGATGCCGCCTTGAGCCGCGGCTTGAGCCGTTCGCAAAGCAACCAGGAGATCGTCAAGAAGCATCACGGGCCTGCCGGTGGTAACGCCCACCATGTTTCCCCGGGCGTCGACTTTCCAACCTTCGCCGGGTCCGACCAGGATAATGTCTTTTTGCTCGGGATATACAAAGACATAACGAATTTGTTGCAATCCGGCGAGAAAACGGATGTCGTCTGGCAAAGGCTTGCCGGATTTCGTGGACTCTTCGATTGCCGCTTCCAAACGCCTAAGCGACACTTTGCGAGAATCGGTAAAGACATTAAGCCCTTCCGGCACTTTTTGCAAAGCCTCGGCACGAAGCTTGGCCAACTGGCCCAAGGCATCGGTCTGCACGTTTTCCAGCACGCCTTGAGCGTCTATCGATACGCCGCCGATAGGTCTGGCGAAAACAGTTCCAGTGGTGCCCGTGCCCCCGCCTGTATTAGTATTATTGGTGACATTTACTGTTGGCGCCGCGGCGGATTGCCCCAGGGTTACGGCGGGAAATAAAAATGCGATCATCGCCAGGACAATAATAATCCGGCAAATAAAACGATAGGCCAAAAGTCTTCGGCAGATCATTTGAATGCTCCCAAAGGTATTTAAGGTTTTTTAAATTATATAAAGGAGCGCTGTCAAAATGAATCTTGGTTCATATCAGCGGGCGCTTTGTGGTCGTTGGCAGTCCTAGACGGCATAAAATCGTTCATCTTATATATGATCTTATAGCCTAATCCCGTTGTGACAAAATTGCAAGAAAAACTCGATGAAGATACAAAGGTCGCGATTAATGGGGGGTTATGCCTGTTATTTGTCTCAATTTTGGTACTCCTTTCAAACCAAAGCAAGATTATTGTGGGAAACCGTGGCATGCGCGGCGACAAGCGTTATATTAAGGTTGAACTTGAAATAGTGTACCAACGTAACATATTACCGTATAATACATTACAATAATTCAGCGGTTTTCAAACTCCTCCTAGACTGGGTTATCGCGAACTAATTTGCCAGTAGCAGGCCTTTCATGCTCACGGGTCTATATCGCTTTATTCCGTAACTTTTTACATAACTTGGCTTTTAGCATATTGCATAA
>JBEKIK010000342.1:0-3507 GCA_050011795.1 Thermoguttaceae bacterium
CTTGCCAAACGCGAAAATATCACCGAAAAGGATATCGTCGTGATGGGCGAGTCCCTGGGCGGCGCAGTGGCCGTCGATCTGGCGGCCAAGGACGGCGCAAAAGGACTGGTGCTTATAAGCACGTTCACCAGTCTTCCAGACGCGGCCGCGTATCACTATCCAATTTTCCCGGTTCGCCTGCTGATGCGGACCCGACTCGACGCCATCGGGCAGATCGCAAACTATAAAGGGCCGCTGCTCGATATGCACGGCCAGTCCGACACGATCGTGCCCATCAAATTCGGCCGCCGGTTATTCGACGCGGCCAATCAGCCGAAGCAGTTGTTGGTTTTTCCCCACCACGACCACAACGACCTGCCGCCCGATCAATTCTTTGAAGCTTTAAGGACCTTTCTAAAGAAACTTTAAAGCTGCTTCTCGGGTATTACAGTGATCGTTTAGCCAGGCCGCTTGCGACCGGTGATTTTTCCAGGATCTTCATAAACCCTATGTGTTTTGAGGGCGGCTTTCCTATTTATGACAAGAGCGGCAGGAATAAATCAATAAAAAATCTTGGAATTAACGATTTCATGGTGATAATGTGGTAAATAATGACGTAATTCTTCCAAAATAATGATGGAAATTGCTTGATATATTTTATAAATATGGCATAATGTGAAATAGGCCCATCATGACCACATAATAAGGATTGATTAGTCATGCTTTCCGAAGAACGCCGAAATCGGCTGCTTGAGCTTGTTCGTGTCGGGCGATTCGCATCGCTGCCGGCATTGGCCGAGACCCTGGATGTCTCGGAATCGACCGTGCGGCGCGATGTGGAGTATTTGGAAACCCAAGGCTGCGCCAGGCGTATTCACGGCGGGGTGCTTTATACCGGCACTTCGCCCATGCTCCCCCATTTCGATGCCCGGCAGAGTATGCAATGGGAGCAAAAAAAGGCAATTGCCGCCCGAACGGTGGAGTTGGTCGAGGATGGTGATACCATACTTCTGGATGGAGGTAGTACCACCTATGAGGTGGCAAGATTGCTAGTTGGCCGGCCGATTCACGTGGTAACCACATCGCTGCCGGTGGCTAATTTGTTCGCCTCGGATACCAGCAGCGACCTAGTATTGGTAGGCGGCAATATATGTCCGCGCACGGGCGTGGCCCGGGGACCTTATGCCGTGGAAATGCTTTCTAAGGTTCGGGTCCGCAAGACCATCCTTAGCGTGGCCGGAATCAACGAAGAAGGCTTTTTCAACAACAACTTGCTGATCGTGGAGGCCGAACGGCAGATGATGCAGGCCGCCGACGAGGTGATCGTCGTGGCCGACAGCTCAAAGTTCGGCCGCCAGAGTTTAACCCATTTGTGTCCGTTGGCTGAAGTCGATCATGTAGTGGTGGACGACGGAATCGACCTAAAGTGGAAAGAAAAAATAACCTCAGCCGGCGTGAGGCTGCACGTTGCCGAGATTAGTAAGTAAAAAGTGGACAGTGGGCGGTGGGCAGTGGACGGTGGATGATTGGTGATGTGAGGCATTTGTTTAATGAATGACATATTTATCGTTAAACTGATAACCGAAAACTGAAAACTTCAAAATGAGCATTGCCGCACCGCCTATTGATCGAAGATTTGTGGAGCGGATTGTCCGGGAGATTGTGCTGGCCCAGGTCGGTGGCCCTCCGGGCAAACCGAACCTGGTAATAAGCGTTTCCGCGCGTCACGTGCATCTGACCGACGAACACGTGGAAACCCTGTTCGGGCCGGGTCGCAAGCTGACGGTGATGAAGGATCTGTATCAGGACGGATATTATGCCGCGGAAGAAACGGTGATGATCGTAGGTCCGAAGCGGAGGATGCTGCCGACCGTGCGCGTGCTTGGGCCCACGCGCGGGGAGAGTCAGGTGGAATTGGCGTTTACCGACAGCATATCGCTGGGTCTGGACATTCCGGTTCGGCCCAGCGGCAACATCGAAGGCACGCCGGGCTGCGTAATAGTCGGGCCCAAGGGCGTGGTGGAGTTGAAAAAAGGAGTGATCCGCGCCGAGCGCCACGTACACATGGGACCGTCCGACGCCGAATACTACGGCGTCAAGGACAACGATCACATGTCGCTGAGGGTATTTTCCTCCTGCCCGGCGGTATTCGAGAATTTATTGGTTCGCATGGGCAAGAAGATCAAGCTGGAAGTGCACATCGACACCGACGAAGGCAATGCCTGCGACATAGATCACGCAACGAAAGTGGAATTGTTTAATCCGTAATAAAAAACATCGTAGGGTGCGTGCTTGCACGCACGAGATTTCGCGGAAAAACACAATGCGTGCGTGCAAGCACGCACCCTACTTAACGACAAAAATTATTTCCCCAGTTCCCCCCGTGTATTCAAGGGGGGCTAAATAACAACCAAGGAGAAATCCAACCATGGCAAGAAAAGTAATGGAAGCGTTGGGCATGATCGAAACCAAGGGTTTTGTGACCCTGGTGGAAGCCAGCGACGCGATGTTGAAAGCGGCCAACGTGGAATTCGTGGGCTGGGACAAAGTGGGCAGCGGGCTGGTTACGGCCTTCGTGACCGGCGACGTTGCCGCGGTGAAGGCCGCCACCGATGCCGGGGCCGCCGCGGGCGGACGCATCGGCGAAGTGGTCAGCGTACAGGTTATTCCGCGTCCGCACGAAGACCTCGAAGTGGTCCTGCCGGCGCGAGTCAAACAAGCCTCGACCGATTGATGAGGGGTCGGGGGTCAGGGTTCAAGTTCGGATATTTTTACAAACCATCCTAGCGAAGAAAGGTTATACCTGCAATGCAAGACGCCATTGGATTGTTAGAAACAAAAGGGTTGGTTGCATTAGTGGAAGCGACCGATGCGATGGCCAAGGCGGCCAACGTGCAGATACTCAAGCGCATTCAGATCGGCGGCGGATTGGTGACCACGGTCGTCCGCGGCGACGTGGGGAGCGTTCGGGCCGCCGTAGAGGCGGGCGCGAGCGCGGCCTCGCAAGTCGGCGAACTGGTTGCCAGCCACATTATTCCCCGCCCGGCCGAAGGCGTGATCGCCGCCTATTTGTCCTAAAGGACAAGGGATTGGGGATTAGGGATTGGGGATTGGTTTTGAGAGTCTAATCCCCAATCCCCAATCCCTAATTCCTCTCGGAGAAAGGATGCCATGAAGATATTGGTGGCCAACCTTGGTTCGACGAGTTTCAAGTACCGTTTGTTCGACATAAACGGCAATATTCAGCTTGCGCGCGGCGGCATCGAACGGATCGGCTCGACGGAGAGCAAGTGTGTTGTCGAGATCGGCGCGAAGCGTCAGGAAAAGATGCTCCGCGTGCCCGATTACGTCGAAGCGGTCCGTCAATGCCTTGCCCAGTTGACCGATCCCGATATCGGCTGCCTGAAACAAGCCGGGGAGCTATCGGCAATTGCATTCAAGACGGTGCATGGCGGTCGGCTAAGCGGAGTCCATCTCGTCGACAACGAATTGCTTTCCGCCATGGAAGAAGTCGTTGCGGTGGCCCCG
>JBEKIK010000343.1:0-3499 GCA_050011795.1 Thermoguttaceae bacterium
TTTCCTTCGGTGGAAGATCGCTGCACAGTTACCCTGCTCGGATGTCCTGCCCGGGAGAGATTGCTTGTAATCATGGTAACAATTGTCTGGGCAAGCCCTGTGTTTAGTCGGTCAGCCTGCACCACAAGTGCTGGCCGCCGTTTGGCAGTGACCAGATTGGAGTCCGGGAAGAGCACCAAGACGACATCGCCGCGACTATAGGGCATCGTAGGCATCCATTTCGGGGCGTTCCCAATCCTCGGCAAAGGTAGCTAACCGCCGGCGCAAATCGGAGGATTGTTCTCGGTCCATACCACGCGCGGCAAGATCAACTATCGTTCCGGGCGCGGATACGAACGTTACAATCACCCGACCTGTCGCACCTTTCGGCACAGGTTCGAGCAACTCAATCTTGCCTTCTCGATAAATTCCTTCTACTGAATTTAACATATAACGCCATCTCTCGGTGGAGTTCCACATCAATTAATGATTATATCAAAAAAACGCCTGACGACAAGCAATCGTTTAAAACAAAATACGAAGGTGATGCAGACCACGACCGCCGGTCGCGGCTTTATGACTGCGAAACCGCAAGCGGTTTATTCATCCCTCATCCCTCATCCTTCATCCTTATCCCCTATTCTTCTTCCTCTTCCTTGACCTTCGACTTGGCTATGATCTCTTGGATGACGTTGCCGGGCACGATGTCGTAGTGGCTTAGTTCCAGGGTATAGCTGCCGCGTCCGCCGGTGATGCTCGAGAGGCTGCGGGCGTAGGTTGTCACTTCGGCCAGGGGGACCTCGGCGATGACGGTTTGCAGATCGCCGCCGGCCGAGTCCATCGAGAGCACCCGCCCGCGCCGACCGGACATGTCGCTGTTGATATCGCCCACGTTGGCCGTGGGCACGGTCACTTCAATGCGCACGATCGGCTCCAACAGCGCCGGCTTGGCCTGCTGAAACACGTTGCGAAAGGCCATTGATCCGGCCGTCTTGAAGGCCTGCTCGGAACTGTCGACTTCATGATGCTTGCCGAAGTGCACGTCCACGCAAACGTTCTGCACCCTGTAGCCGGCGATCACGCCGCGTTCGATGCGGTCCTTAAAACCCTTTTCCACGGCGGGCAAAAAGTTGCCCGGAATCGACGCGCCGACGATCGAGTTGATCCACATAAAGTGGTTCTCTTCGTCGTAATGGAAATCCTTCATTTGCGGAAAACGGGCCTTTGTGGCAAAGTCCTCGGGCTTTACGTCCTTTGGGAACGGATGCATGCGGATGTGCACTTCGCCGAATTGACCACGCCCGCCGGTCTGCTTTTTGTGCCGGTACATGCCTTCGGCGTTGGCCTGGATCGTTTCGCGATAGGGGATCTTGGGTTCGCGGGTTTCGATTTCCACTTTGTCGCGGCGTTTCAGGCGTTCGCGGAGAATTTGCAGATGCAATTCGCTCATGCCGGTAACGACCATCTCCTTGGTCTGGGAGTCAAGGTCGCGGTGGAAGGTGGAATCTTCCTCGCAGATTTTTTGCAGCGCGCCGGAGAGCTTGCTCTCGTCGCCGCGGCTTTTGGGGCTGACGGCCAGACCGACCATGGGCGTGGGAAAGGGAATCGGCGGCAAGCTAAGTTCGCCCAGGCAACTGCCGGTGTGCAATTCCTCGACCTTGGCCACGGTCACGATCGCGCCCGGGCCGGCATCGTCCACGGGACTGGTCTCCTCGGCCTGCATTTCCATGAGTGCGGCGATTTTCACTCCCTTGCGCACTCCCACCACTGGCACGGTGGAATCTTTCTTTAGCGTGCCCGAGTACACGCGGATGAAATTCAATTTTTGCACGAATGGGTCGACGCGGGTTTTAAAGACCTGGGCCGTCAGCGGACCGGCCGGATCGGGTTTTATTTCCACGCTTTCTCCGGCCGCGTTGGTCGCGGTGCGTTTCACCAGCGCGGGCGGTAATGCGCATAAGGCCAAGGCGTCGAGCAATTCCGGGAATCCGGCGCCCGACTTGCCCGACACGCATATTATGGGAATCAGCGCGCCTTCGGCCACGGCTTGGGGGATTAGCCGGGCAAGTTCTTCGTCCGTGGGCGGCGTGCCCTCGAAATATCGCTCCGTTGCAGCCTCATCCACTTCGATGATCGATTCCAAAAGCGACTCGCTCAGTTCGTTGGGATCGATAAGCGCGCCGGCCGTGTCGGGCGGGGGTTTTAAGGTGTCGGCCACTCCGCGGAATTCGTGACCTTGTCCAAGCGGCACGTTGAACAACACGCACGCCTTGCCGAACAGCTCTTGGATGCTTTCTATAAGCTCGGCAAAATTGATGTTATCCGAGTCCATCCTGTTGATCACGATCATCCGCCCTAGTCCGGCCTTTTTTGCCTCGGCGAACACCCGGCGGGTATTTACTTCGATGCCCGATTGGGCGTTGATCACGATGGCCGCCGTATCCGCGCCGCGCATTGCGCCGATGGTCTGGCCGATGAAATCGGGATAGCCGGGCGTGTCGATCACGTTGAACCGCTTGCCGGCGTGCTCGAAATGCACCACGCTGGCCTCGATCGTGTATTTATGCTGTTTTTCCTCTTCGTCGAAGTCGCAGATGCTGCTGCCGTCGTCCACGCTGACCAGGCGGTTGACCATCCCCGTGGCCGTGAGCATCCGATCGACCAGCGTGGTCTTGCCCGATGAGCCGTGCCCGCAAAAGACTATGTTGCGAATATCCTCGACTTGATATTTGGCCATGGAAAGTGTCCTATATTAAATCCTCGTGTAAACAATGCAACCGAATCGTATAACCCACTATGTTGGGGCGGCAGTTAAACTGCTGCCCCAACATAGCAGCCCGGGCGATTGTGCCCGGAGATATTCGGCCTTTGCACCAGTCGCGACCATGCTTCGCATGGTGCCCGATGGTGCCCACCGGGCTAAACGGGTTCTCGTTTTTTATCGCGACCGGCGGTCGCGGCTTTATGTTTTTATTGTTGCCGCCTCGAGCGCCTCGGGCAGGGTTAAGGTTCCCTCATATAACGCCCGGCCGATTATGCATCCGGCCATGCCCGCGGCGGCCAATCGGGCCACGTCCTCTTTCGTGGTCACACCGCCCGAGGCAACCACCGGCAAGTCCACGGCGGCTTGCATTTCGGCCATAGCGGACACGTTTGGTCCGGTCAACATCCCGTCGGCGGCGATGTCGGTATATATTACCGCGGCGATCGGCTCGCCGGCAAACTGCCGGGCCAGGTCGATGGCCTTTACATTGCTGGTTTTCAGCCAGCCCTCGGCGGCGACAAAACCGTCGCGGGCGTCGATCCCCAGCACCAACCGGTTGGGAAATTTTTGGCACATCCGCTTAAACCAGTGCGGTTCCTTCAGTGCCAAAGTACCGATAATAACCTGCGCAAGTCCGACTTTGAACAATTCCTGGATGCCATAATCGCTGCGGATACCGCCGCCTAGTTCGCAAGGCACACCCGATGCCTTTACAATCGCCTCGACGCTGGAAATATTGGCCGGCCGACCCTCGCG
>JBEKIK010000344.1:0-3493 GCA_050011795.1 Thermoguttaceae bacterium
AGTAATAATAAGATATGGAACAATAGCAGTTATTACATGGAGCGGCATGGAATTTTCCCATCTCTCCTAAATTTCCAGATTTATCAATAACAACAATGTTCGCTCGGTTGCCCCAAGTTGCGATTGGACCAGTGATTTTGCCCGGCGCCCTAGTTCGGCGGCGTACTGCGGTTCGTTAAGACAGCGGCGGACGAAGCGTTCCAGATCGGCGGCGTCGGCGAGTCGCTCGGCCGCGTTTTGGGCAAGCATGGAATAGACAATGTCGCTGAAGTTCCAGGTGTTCGGGCCGAACGATACCGCCGCTCCGTAAGCAGCAGGCTCGATCATGTTCTGCCCGCCGCGACGGCCGAAACTTCCGCCCACAAAGGCGATTTGCGCGGCGCCCCACCATGTGCCTAGTTCGCCCACCGCATCGACGAGTAAAATGCGAGGCTGTTGAGTATGTTGTGACTTTTGCAGGGAATTTTGTGGGGGCGACAGTTCAACTCTTTCCCCAACGCCTGCACATTGTTGGGGCGACAGTTCAACTGTCGCCCCAACATTGTTTTGAGTTTCCGTCAACTCCGTGTGGCGCTGCCAAGCAAGGCCCGATTGATCTATCAGCCGGGCAACGGCGTCAAAGCGGTCGGGATGCCTGGGCACCAACACCAAACGCAGCCGGGGAAATTCCGCCATTAAGCTGCGGAATATCTCCAGCACCATCGCTTCTTCCGGTTCCTGCGTGCTGCCGGCCAGCCACACAATATCGTCCCTGGTAAAACCAGCCATTGCCGCAAGTCGCCGCGTGGCAGGATTGTCGCGGTCGGTCCGGGCGCCGTCGTATTTCATCGAGCCGGTTACCTGCACGGTCTCGGGCCGGGCGCCTAGCCGGCGAAAACGCTCGGCGTAAGTTTCGTCCTGCACGGCCACCAGATCGATCTGCCGCAAGAGCCGCGCGATCAGCGGACGGATCCGGCGATAGCCGCGGAAACTCTTTTCGCCGAGACGGCCATTAATGATTGCCACCCGAGAGCCATTTTTTTTCGCCTTGCAAATCAGGTTCGGCCAGAGTTCCAACTCGGCCAGCACAAGAATTTTCGGCCGGATTCGCCGCATGGCCGCCGACGTGGCCCAGGTGAAATCCAGGGGACAATAAAAGACTATTAGCTCAGGAAACTTCTTTTTCGCCAGATCCATGCCGGTGGCGGTGGTGGTCGAAACCACGCACTCCCAATCGGGCCGCTGTTTTTGAATAAGCCGAATAAGAGGAAGCAAAAGATTTACTTCGCCCACGCTGACGGCATGTAGCCAAACGCACGTTTTATCGGACACGCGCCGCGGCACAAGCCCCAAAAACTTGGCAGGGTATCCCTGGCGATATTTCCCCTTCCTCACCCCCTGCCACAAAAACCAGGGCAACGTGCAAAGTATCAGCAGCAGGTATAAAACATTCAGCAGATAAGGCACAAGGGGGAATCCTTTCCCGGAAAAAAAATTCACCACGCATTGGCGTCTATCTGTTCGCAATCTTCTTCGATGGACTGAAGCATATCTTGAGCGGACTCGTGATCGAGCGTGCCTGCCAAATCCAAAAAATGCGCCGCGGGGGCTTTCTTGGAAGAGGCGGGTAGATTGCTGGCGAATTTTAGTACTTGACGCTGTTCTTCTTCCGACATTTGATGGATTCGTTTTAATAACTCGGCTTGGATTTCTTTGTTTGGCATGAGAAAACCCTTTCTGAACGACAGACGCTGTAATTATGCGTCGTTCTTTTCCGATGATTCGGATAAGATATCGACGGTGGGGACTTTAGGTCCCGAAACAAGTCGATCGTGATGCCGCTCCTGAAGCTTCATGTAATGTTCAACAAGTTTTTTAGGATCGTTGTCACATGCTGCCGAGATTTGTTCTCGCGCTTTACGAACACTTTTCAGAGGAGAGTCTGGTTCCATATTAAGATAATTCCTCCAGAAATTTGAATGGAATATTATGATGATACATTGGCATTTTATTTTCCTATTTGTGGCCTTAAGATTTTTTCAAATTCAGCAATAGCCGCGTTAATCTTTGTTGCAAATTCATTGGGTTTTGAAAAAGAGTAATCTATAACCGATTTCACATCATCTTGTAATTGAGTTTTATTGGAACCCTTCATACTTTCTTCAACTATCCTGATATTTATGAGATGTTCCTGTTTGCAATCACGAAGAATATTGATTATCTTTTGGTATTCAGTCCCCCCATTCAACCTGTGCAATTAAAATTTGTTCTTCAAGAGCTGCAAAAGCTTCTTCAAGATGTTTCCTTACAGTGTTTATGTGGTAGGGATAATCATTATTATCTTGAATACTATATGAAATGTTCGGACTTCGGGCTTTTTCAAAAGCTTCACGCACCCTATATACAGACACAAGAACTTTCTTTGCTATTTCATATTCTGATTTGCCTTTTAGTTCTTTTCGCCATTTAGTCAGGCTATAACAAGCTATAATCGCCGTGATTAGAGCAGAAAGTGCTAAAATAATGTCTTTACCAATAGAGAAATATTCTGTAATGCACAGTTTATGGGGTGTTTTATCAGGCGTATTTAATAAAGATAAAATATCGATCATGATAAATATTTTACGGTTTTCGCTCTCATCATTGTTTTCCGCTCGCTCCCCGTCGGGTCGCGGCTAAACTTCATCCTTCATCCCTCATCCTTAATCCTTCCTTTTATCCTTTTTTCATGCAGCAGTTTTTGAATTTTTTTCCGCTTCCGCACGGGCAGGGGTCGTTGCGCCCCACGCGCTGTTGGCGATTGCGGATGGGCTGCGGCTTGTGGTCCACTTCCGTGCCCTCGATGGCGGCCTGCTGCTGCGAGGCGATGTCGCCGGCCGAGGAGGCGTCTTCGTGAACGGCCTCGGACTGCGCCCAGGTCGAGCCTACAAAACGCTCGTCGAGTTGTTCCATCTTGAAGACCAGGTCGGTCACCCGTTCGCCCACCGAGGTCCACATCTGCTCGAAAATCTTCATGCCTTCGCGCTTGTATTCCACCTTGGGATCGACCTGGGCGTAACCGCGCAGGCCGACGCTGCTGCGCAAGTGGTCCATGGCCAGCAGGTGATCTTTCCAGGCGGTGTCGAGCAATTGCAGCACCAAGGAGCGTTCCATGCGCCGCATTTCCGGGCGGTATTTTTCCTCCACTGCCATAGCCAGATGGCGTTTAAGTTGCTCCGGCGTTAGGCGGAGCATCTTTTCGGGCGGAAGTTCATAGCGGTATTGCGAAAGGAGCCAGTCGGAAAGTTTTTTCAGTTCGCCGTTTTCCTCGGCGGTGCTGGGCGCCTTTTCGTCGGGCAAACGGAGCGGAAAGACGTTCGCCTCCCAGGCCAAGGCTTCTTCCAAGGCCGGGACATAGCCGGCCATATAGCGGCGGCTGTGCTCGACGAACATGGCGCGGATCTCGTCGCGCTGCTTGTTTTTCAGATCTTCCAGGTCCAAGTCGACCTGGAAACGGTCGCGGGCCCAGGCCACG
>JBEKIK010000345.1:0-3490 GCA_050011795.1 Thermoguttaceae bacterium
AAGCGGGCGTGGACCAACTCGCCATCCAGACTGACGAAGATTACCAAAAAAGCTTCCGCCGGTTCTTCCACATGCGCGAGAGGAGGTTCCGGTAATGCAATCGATTGCAAATTGTAAATTGCAAATTGCAAATTGCAAATTGGTTGGGTGGCATGGCCACGCAAGCGTGGGCATGGCACCTTGCAAATCGAAAATAAAACCGCAACCGTCCGTTGCAGTAATTATCTTATTATTTCTTTTTGCCGCGGGATGCACGCATAAATCTGAAAATGCCCAATCATCTTCGCCCCAGAAGAATCCCGCTTGTTCGGAAGTCCAGCGCGGGCCGGTCAAGGTCACGGCCGAGGTCCAGCCGGCCAAGGCAAGGCTTTCGGACGAGCCGGTTCTGACTTTGACTATTGAATACGAACAAGGCGTACAGATCGAAAAGCCGCCTTTCGGTGCATCGATGGGAAGTTTCTTGGTCCGCGATTTTCACGAGCCGCTAACCAAAACCCGCAACGGTCGGGAAATTATCCAGCAAGTCTATACACTGGAGCCGATGCAAACCGGCCGCCTGCTGATCGATCCGATCAGCGTCACATTCACCGATTTAAGGCCCAACGGCGATGAAAAAACCCACACAATTCAGACCGAGGCACTGGCGGTCGATATTTCGTCGATGGTGGGCAACGCCGTTCCCTCGCTGGCGAATCTCCGTCCTTCGGCCGATCCGTTGGCTTTGCCTTCATCGGCGTCGGTTTTTGTCTGGTTGATAATCGTCGTCTGTGCGGTTTCGGCGATTATCGGTTGGTGGCTGTGGCGCCGCAAAAAACGAGCTAAGGCGGTGACGGCGGTGATTCTTTCGCCCGAGGAATTGGCTCAATTGGAACTGGAAAAACTGGCCCAATCTCGCCTGGCCGAAACCGACGTGGTGCAATTCTACGTGGAACTGACGGCCGTGGTGCGGCGTTACATCGAGCGGACCACCGGCATCCGCGCGCCCGAGCAGACCACCGAGGAATTCTTGCGCGAAATCGGCCAGGCTAACACCTTCAACCGCGACATGAACGAGCGGCTGCGGAATTTTTTGGAGTCGGCCGATTTGGTGAAATTCGCCGCTTACCGTCCGCGGCAAGAAGATGTTGAAGAAAGCTTTTCCAGGGCCAAAATCTTCATCGGTCTGAAACCTCGGGAACCGGTGCGCGAAACGCGGGAGGCGGCGATATGATGGGATTCCGCTTTCAGGATCCGTTGTGGTTGCTGCTGTTGATCCCCCTGGCCGCCGCGGGGCTGTGGATGCTTCGACGCCGGCGACGCGTAGCGGTATTGTATTCCAGCGTGGAACTCCTGAAAAATCTGCCCGTCACTTGGGCGCAAAGGGTAAAGCGATTCTTGCCCGTGGTTTTTCTCGCTGGATTGGCGCTTTTGGTCGTTGCTTTGGCCCGGCCGCAACACGGCAAAGATGAATTCCGCATCCGGGCCGATGCCATCGCCATCGAGATGGTCGTGGATCGATCCGGCTCGATGCATGCCTTGGATTTCGAGCTTGACAACAAACGGGCATCCCGGCTGGCGGTGGTGAAAAATGTATTTAGGGATTTTGTCAGCGGCGAAGGCGGATTGGCCGGCCGATCGGACGATTTGATCGGACTTATAGATTTCGGCGGGTTTGTGGAAACAAAATGCCCGCTGACGTTCGACCATGGGGCGCTGCTGCAATTGCTCGATACCGTGAAAATTCCCGAGCCGATCATCGATTCGCAAGGCAATATAATCAACGCACGGCTGCTGCAGGAAGAACTATCGACAGCCATCGGCGACGCCCTGGCAACGGCCGTCGAACGCCTAAAACCCATTAAAGCCAAAAGCAAAATCATTATCTTGTTAAGCGACGGCGAGAGCAACGCCGGGGTGGTCGATCCGGCTGAGGCGGCCCAAGCGGCAAAGACTTACGGTATTAAAATTTACACCATCGGTATCGGCACTACCGGCTTCGTCCCCGTGCCTCAAGAAGACCCATTCGGTCGTCAGGTATTGGTGCAGGAAAGGGTCCAGATCGACGAAAGGGCCTTGAAAACGATAGCCGACACCACCGGCGGGAAATACTACAACGCCCAAGATACGGAAAAACTTCGGAAAATCTACGCCGATATCGATAAATTGGAAAAAACAACTACCGAAGGCCGCCTATACACCGAATATCGCGAACTGTTTTCATACGCCTTATTCCCGGGTTTGGGATTAGTGCTTTTGGAAATGGTTCTGTCGTGCACAAGGTTTAGATCGTTACCGTAAACATTTAAAAACTGATAACTGAAAACTGATAACCGATAATTGAAAAACTCCCAATGATCTTCGATCGTCCCGCGATGTTGTTATTGCTGTGGATTCTGCCGCTCCTTGCAGGGCTGATTGTTTATGCCCAGCGCAAGCGGGCGGCGGCGGCGAGGCGGTTTGTCCAATCATCGATGCTCGCCCGACTAATGCCGCCGCTTGTGGGCACGCGCCCGTGGATCAAGGGAACGTTCGCGCTATTAGGTCTGGCGGCGATCATCACGGCCTGCGCCAGGCCGCGGTTTGGGGTATATTTCGAGAAAGTCGTCCAGCGCGGCGTGGACTGCTTTATCTGCCTGGACGTTTCCAAGTCCATGCTGGCCGAAGACGTGGCCCCAAACCGGCTGGGGCGGGCGAAATCCGATATCCGCGACCTCTTGAAAAAACTCTCCGGCGACCACGTGGGACTGATCGTATTCGCCGGAAAACCGGTAATCAAGGTCCCGCTTACGACCGACGACGGTTTCTTCCGCACGGTGCTCGACGAAGTTGATACCCGCAGCGCGCCCCGCGGCGGCACACTCATCGGCGACGCCATCCGCAAGGCCATCGAAGCCATGCCGCCCAAGGCCGACCACGATCAGATTATAGTGCTACTGACCGACGGCGAGGACCAGGAATCCTACGCCCCGGAAGCCGCCAAACAGGCCGCCGAAAAGGGCATTAAAATCTTTACCGTCGGTTTGGGCGATTCCAACGAAGGCGCTCGCATTCCCATGCGCGACGACTCCGGCGGACTGACATATTTAAAAGAGGACGATAAAAAAGAGCATTGGTCGAAAACGGATCAGGGCTTGCTAAATCAGATCGCCACTGCTACAGGCGGCGCAAATATTCAAGCCGGAACCAAAGCCTATGATCTGGGCCAGGTCTACGAAGACCATCTGGCCAACCTTGCCCGGGGCGAGGAAGAAAATCAAAAGCGAAAACGCTTCCGCGAGCAGTATCAAATCTTCCTGGGCTTGGGGATAGCACTGTTGGCCCTCGAACGCATGATTCCGATTTATCGCCAGCCCAACAGACAACGGAGCAAATAAGATGATTGCAAATTGTAAATCTCAAATTGCAAATTGCAAATTGTCCTTCATAAAGCCGCGACTGTTGGTCGCGCCTGCTAAAAGTTATTTTGCCCCGGGTGAATACACCCAGGGTCTTGCTGGGTGCCATGGCCACG
>JBEKIK010000346.1:0-3486 GCA_050011795.1 Thermoguttaceae bacterium
TTACTGGCGCCGCCGCCGGTAAAATGCTGAAACAGTAAGAACGCCTCGTTGGGGCGGCAGTTGAACTGCCGCCCCAATTTTTTTGTATGCCGAGCATGTTTGACAGCTTGGAGGTGAAAGTCCTATACCCAACCTGATGGAGGTGAAGGGTTGAGGATCAAATAGATGTTGTGTTGGAGTGCCTATATTTCCTCTAGCATTTCCGCCAGCAGTTCCAGGGGCAGACCTACCACGTTCGACTCGCTGCCTTCGGTAACATGCACCCAATCCAGCCGGTCTTGGTATCCGAACGCCCCGGCCTTGCCTTCCCATTGGCCGCCGGCAAGATATTCGTCGAGTTGTGTCTGGGAGAGCCGGTCCATGCGCAACGTGGTAATAGCCACCCTGATCCGGGGTTGGCCATGGGGAATTTTCCACAGGCACAATCCGCTGAAAACTCGGTGCTCTTGGCCGCTTAGGGTTTGCAGTATATGCCGGGCGTGATGTTCATCCAATGCCTTACCTAGAATCCGTCCGTTGCACTCCACAACCGTGTCGCAAGCCAATATGACGCCTTCCCTGACTTGCCGGGCGACATCGGCCGCTTTTTGATAGGCAAGCCTGGCAACCAATTCCGCGGGGGTGTCGCCGCTGCACAGCCCGCATTCGGCCTGTTCCGACGGCTGGCAGACCTCGAACCGGTAGCCCGCCTCATCGAGCAATTCCCGGCGTCGCGGCGACCGGCTGGCAAGTATAAGTTTGGGTAACTGCATCTTCATTTTTTCCCTATAAAGCCGCGACGGGCACCAACGGGCACCATGCGCAGCATGGTCGGTTGGTCGGTCGCGGTCGCGGAAAAAAACCGACGACATTGCACATTTTTTCTCACACACTCCATATCGCCTATCCCGCACACGGAGTGTGCGTGCTACTATGTGCAGGCAAGTTTTTTTGCGATAAAATATATCTCATTCTTATTATATTGTGCATTAAGCCCAGGGGTTGCAATCCCATAGGTATATATCCCCGTGGGACTGCCTTTATCAATGCCCATATTAAAACTCCGTATCCTTTACGAAGACAACCACTTGCTGGCGGTCGTTAAGCCGGCTGGTCTGGCTACCATGGGCGTTTCGGGCTATGAGCATAGCCTGCTAACTATTGCCAAGGATTATATCAAACGCCGATACAACAAGCCCGGCAATGTGTACTTGGGCGTGATGAGCCGGTTGGACGCCCCGGTGACCGGGGTGGTATTGTTCGCCCGGACTTCAAAAGCCGCCACGCGATTGACCGAGCAGTTTCGCACACATGCCGTGGATAAGGTATATTGGGCGATAGTTGAAGAGACATTGGAACCGGCCGTGGGCAGTTTTACCGATTACCTTGGCAAAGACGAACAGCATCGGCGGATGCGGATTGTCGGCGCAGGGTTGCCAGGGGCTAAACTGGCAAAACTGACATATCGAAAGCTCTCGGATATTCAGGGCCAATCGCTGGTCGAGATTGCTTTAAAAACAGGGCGAAAGCACCAAATTCGACTCCAATTTGCCCATCACGGACATCCACTCCTGGGCGACCGAAAGTATGGCGGCCGACAGAGTTTTCCCTCGGGCATTGCCCTGCACGCCCGGCGTTTGGCGGTTGCGCATCCCATTAAAGGCAAACAAATTGTATTTGAGGCCCCCTTGCCCGATGCCTGGTATCGTTGGGGGGTACGCCAGCCTTCCTGAACCGCTTGCGACATCGCCTCCTCATGGTTATGGTAGTATTAAAATGGAAGTATAGGCTTTTTCCATGAGTTTGGTCGAACGATCCCTGTTTGAACAATGCGTATTAGCCAGCGGATTGCTTACCGAAAAGCAACTCGATGAGGCTAGGGCCGGGGTGCGCTGGTCGCATGGCGACGTAACCGATGCCAAAGCCCCGCCCACCGATCTTCAACTGGCCGATCGACTGATCGAGATGGACGTACTTAACACCTGGCAGGCAAAGCAATTACTCGACGGCCGCACAAAATTCAATTTAGGGCCTTATTGGATTGTCGATTCCATCGGCAAGGGCGGAATGGGCCAGGTTTTTAAGGCCCAACTCAATAAAACCGGACGCACCGTGGCCGTCAAAGTCTTGCCGCGAAACAAGTGCACGCCCGAGGCCATAGCCAATTTTACCCGGGAAATCCGCGCCTTGACCAGCCTGAATCACCCCAGGCTCGTCTCCGCGGTCGATTCCGGACAAGACGGCAAAGTACACTATCTTGTCACCGAGTATGTTCTCGGAGTGGATCTCCGCAAACTCATCCGCCGTGTTGGCCCCTTATGTATGACCGCGGCAGCCAACATCATCTATCAAGTGGCCGATGGTTTGGAACACGCCCATTCCAGAGGAATCATCCATCGCGACGTGAAACCGGGAAACGTACTCGTCACTCCGGAAGGCGAGGCTAAACTTTCCGACTTGGGCCTGGCCGGACCTCTGGAATCAAGCGCCGAAAACGATCCTCGCTACGGCAAGATCGTGGGCACGGCCGATTATCTCTCGCCCGATCAGGTAAAAGACCCTTGGAATCCTACTCCGGCCTGGGATATTTACGCCTTGGGATGCACCTTGTATTATATCGTAACGGCCAAGGTCGCTTTTCCCGGCGGCACAACCGGCGATAAAGCCCGGGCGCACCTCGAACTCCGCCCCCTGGATCCCCGCTTGTTAAATCCGCGTTTAAGCGCGGAGTTCGTCGATATGTTGGCCGACATGATGGCCAAGGAACCATCGCAGCGAATTCCTTCAGCCGCGGCAGTAAAAGAGCGGCTGAAACCCTGGTTGCCCGGCGGTCCCTTGGCCGACGCGCACACGGGCGACTTGGGCGTGAATGCTCAACCCATTCGCCCGCGTTCTCCCCCGGTGGCGATTCCGCAGATGCAACGACTTCGCGGGATTTATCCTAATCGCACCGAACCCTCCGAGCATGACGAATCCATGCCCCTGCCCGAGACGAAAGTCGATTATCCCGAATTGCCCCAGATCAGCGAAAGTTCCGACAGTAGTTCCAGCCGCATAGTAACTATTTTGGATTTATTGAACGAACAGGATTCGTCGGAGGAAATGCAAATCCCTTCACCCAACGACTGGCTCTCCATCCACAACCCGATTTCCGTCCTCATCGCCTCCGTGGTTGGGCTGACGATCCTAGGCCTGCTGATCTGGTTGTTGTTTCTATTAATTCGCTAGCCTACCCCGCAATTCCCTCTCCCCACCAACCTTCGGTCGGTGCCCGGAGAGGGTTAGGGCAAGGGCTTTTTCCGCCCATCAATCTTCTCTGTTCCCACGCCGGAGCGTGGGAACAAGGAAAAAATGCCATACTCAACGCTCAACGACCGCCGGTGTTTTCCGCTCCCGTTCCAGATTTCCAGCGGGCCTCGATGCGCCGATCCTTGGAAAAATCTCTTAACCCCGCGTCCAATTCTCCCAATTCATAGTGTTTGAACACAACATGATATGTTCGTCCTT
>JBEKIK010000347.1:0-3471 GCA_050011795.1 Thermoguttaceae bacterium
GACCATAGCCCCATCGGCCGGGCCGTCAGGCAGGAGGATCAGTTTGCTGTCCTGGCCGCCCATTTCGACGAGCGTGCGGACATCGCCACGGAGGTGTCGAATAGCCGTGGCCTGACAGATCACTTCGTTGACGAAAGGCACTCCGAGTAGTTCGCAGATTAGGCGTCCGGCCGAGCCTGTGCCGGCAACCAGATCAAACTGCTCGACTGACCGCCGCGCCAGAACATATTCCAACACGGACCTGGCCGTTTCCAACGGACGGCCGTGTGTGCGTCGGTACAGTCGGTCCAGCACTTTGCCCGACCGATCCGTCACCACGATCTTCAATGCTACAGACCCTACGTCGAAGCCTAGCCAGAATGCTCCCTCCTTTGCTACGGACATTGAACTCCTCCGGGATGTGCTGTCTTGTTTAAAGTGGAGTGTACCAAGAAGTGTCGGCAGTGGGAAGAATTGTTCCAAAAACGCCGCTTCGGCTGGTTAAAGCAGTCGCCGATCAAGCGAAACCAGCGCGCCACCCTCAAAATGTGCAAGAAAATAGCCGGGAGGTTGATGGTTGCCAATGGGCACTTGTCCCAGTGCCGGTGCGGTCAACATGATGACGGTTTGGGCGGGATCGGTCGGCGGGGCTAGATCGACTGTTTGCAGAACCAGATCGGTGCGGTCGAGTTGGATGGCACTAGCTTGGTGGACGTGCCCGGAGAATGTCACGGCCGGCCCCCTCGCGGCCGCCAAGGCCCGCAGGAGCGGCTCGGCGTTGCGGAAACATACGCCATTGCGCATGCCGGCTCGCTTAAGTCGGAGTTCGAAGGCAATCCGTGTGGTTAAATTGTCATCCGCGCCCGGATCGACCCGCCCAACGCGACGGCCAACGCCGGCAGGATTACTTACACGGAGCAGGGGCGCGTGGAAGAAGATGGCTGCTCCGCCGGGTGTCTGAAGCCACGAAGCGATCTGGGCTACTTGCGCATCGCTACAGCCCTCCGAGTCGGGATGAAGCCAGGCGTGGCTGAGCGACCGCAGGAGCAGTCCGGAGCGTGCAAACTCAACGTCTCGCCACTGGGAAATCACGTCGCGACCCGTAGAGACAAACATAAGCCGGACGCCGTGAAGGATCAGGGAAAAATCAGTGGCCGGAGCAACCTGAGTCAAGTAGTGCTCCAGGGCTGATCGACCCCGAATCTCATCGGTTCGCAGCGCGTGGAGATCGGCAAGACAAATCGGCCACCGGCTCCACAGACCGGCCCTCTGCAAAAGGACTTTGGTCCGAGAAGCAGGTATTCCCACGGCCTGAAGCCCATAGGTCCTAGGCCTCCACGGATAAAGCCGGTAGTCGTGGTTGCCCGGGATGGTGATTGACGGCACCTGGAGTGGTGCCAGGGCGTTGAGCAGGACCTGCACGTTGCTATCATCCAGCGTGCCGGGTACTCCATTGTGTGAATGTGGGCACACGTGGTCAACCAAGTCGCCGCCGAAAACCACCAGATCGAGCTGACCCTGGGCCGCCAGTGAGTTCGCCTCGCCAATGAACTGCTCCAGCAGCCGTTTGGGGCGGAGCAATCCGGCAGCCAGGTCCGGGGCGTATCGATCCACCGCGTCGGCTATTGCGTCCCAGGCCTCCGCCAGGTGGAGATCGGCGACGAACGCCAGCATTAACTTGCCTTCGTACGGGACAAATGCAGCCACTGACCGAGTGCGCTCAACCTGGCCGTCGACTAATACATCGTAGAGTCTCACTCTCCGCGGAGGCGTCGGCATGAGCGGTTGACTTGCTCGCAGGATGATCCGTGCAAAAGAGAACCGGCGTGCCTCGCCGAGCGCGGCAAAGCCGCTGATCAACGGGTCCGCTCCGGCCGACCCATAGGGTTCGATGGCCTCGACTTCCAACGGAATCGGGATTCCTTCGTCCACGCCACGCAACGCAATCCGCTGGGTCCAGTTACGCAGTACCTCGGCGTCGGCGCCTTCCTGGGCGACAATGGCTGTAAAACGATCCTCACCCTGGAGGAAAGCAGGCAATCCGGGTGTGGGCCAGACGAACCGTATTCTTCCACGAGCCATTGTAAGACGCCGTTCCGAACAGGTGTACACGCCAGTGTAGTAATTCACTTTGATGGATTTTTATGCTTCGGATACCACGATCATTACATGGTTTCTGTTGCGGAAGTCTAAAAATCCGGTACCGTGGCCACACTTGCGGCTTGTTGATTTATTAGCCCGCATTTCTCACCAGAATGTGCCACTGTTTTGGAACGTATCGGTCTGGTGAGAAATGCGGGTTAGGGGTGGTTTTTATGCCATTCTTGTGAGTGAAATTGTATAGTAGTCGCCGTACGATGGAAATAGGAATCCATGAAGGAATGACGAAGATGGCACTGCACTGGGCGAAGGCGCCGATGAGCGACAACTTCGGCTGTCTGCTTGCCAACGAGCAAGTCGGCGGCTTGCACCATCGGTACACGCGGCGTGCCGCATGAGCGTTGAAGCAAGTTCGCTCTTTTTGTTCTCGCGTCCGATGTAACCCGTATGCGCTAACGTGGCGAAACGACGCTTTTTCACGTTGCACGCCGCTGGAAACCGTGTTGCAGCATTCGTTCGCGACATAGTCCGTATTCCATGGATGCCATACATCAGTTCATTCCCTCCCATCGGACGAGGTTTTTGGGAAGGACAGGGATGAGTAGTAAGCTCGGGTAGAATTCCGGCACTGGCTGCAACCGACACTTTTTCGTCCAGTCCGGTAAGATCAGGCTAAAAGCATTTTTTGGTCATCGGTGGATTACTATAGATGATCTCGCCCGTTTTCGACACCGTTAAATAATAGGACAACCCAATGCGGGGACCAATCGAAACGGCGATATTCTTGTTCGGCTCAGACTGTTCCCAAATGTTAACCCGGTACTTGCCGTTGTGATGCTGGGAGACCTCCACATGGTCCAGCCGGAGTGGCTTGCCGATCTTCTCCAACACTTGGAATTTTATTTTCTCCTTGAAGTTGGGCGGCTTGGGTTGTGTCACGGCATCCGGTTTTTCCTTATTTGTTCGAGGTTTTTTAACTTTGTCCATGATTCTCCATGTTCCCAGCTAAGGCAGGTCTCTTATCTTGGCGGGGAATTCATCTTTGTTTTCCTAATCGCGCGCATTTTTTCCCTTCGACGTTTATCCGAAGGTTTCTCATAACGCTCCCGGCGCCGCATCTCCCGCTTTAATCCCGACCGATCCACAATCTTCCTGAAACGCCGCACCGCCTCACTGGCCGACTCCCGTTCACGCAAGACAATTTTTACCACAATCCATTCTCCAGGAGGAATCCTAAAAATACTGCCCACAACCAACTGAGCAACCCACATTATAATCATCACTCTGCCAATAACAACCCCAACAATCGTGAAAAGATCAACTCTTCGCCGTCTCTCACAGTCGGTAATTGCACTCAATTGAATTTTTTTTCGTTCCGATGCCTTGAGGTAT
>JBEKIK010000348.1:0-3464 GCA_050011795.1 Thermoguttaceae bacterium
GCTGGGCGGATTGTTCGTCCAGGGAGTTTGTGGGCTCGTCCAACAGCAGCACGTCGGGTTGCATGGCCAGGATTGTGGCCAGGGCCGCCAGGCGTTTTTCACCGCTGGAAAGTTGATAGGTAATGCGATTCTCGTATCCGGCCAGCCCGAGGTCGGCCAGGGTTTGGGAAACGATTTGCCGCACTTGATCGCGCTTTAGCCCGAGATTAAACGGTCCGAAGGCCACGTCTTCGGCCACGGTGGGGCAGAAAAGCTGGTCGTCGGAATCCTGAAACAGCAGTCCGATGCGGCGGCGGACTTCGTGAAAATCGGCCTCTTCACGCCTAGCTTTCCCGAAAACTTCAACGCTACCCGCACCAGGCCGCAACAGACCGACGATCAAGTGCAAGAGCGTGGTCTTGCCGCTGCCGTTGGACCCGGTCAAGGCAACTCGTTGGCCGAGATCCAGACGAAAACTGCAACCGCACAGCACGGGCCGGTCGGGCGAATATGAAAAGTCCACGTCGCGGATGTTTATCAAAGGTTCGATCATAAATACTCCGTGGCGATCACGGCCACAAGAACCAGAAACGAAAGAATACTAAAAATCAGATCGCGATATTGAAAACTGAAATGGTCGAGCAGGTAAAATCGGCCCTGAAAACCGCGGCACTTCATGGCGGCCAGAATCCGCTCCGAGCGGTCGAAGCCGCGCACCAGCAACATGCCCAGCAGGTTTCCAAAACTGCGGTAGGTGCGGCGATCCATTCGCGGCCGAAACCCCCGCACCTTCATCGCCCAGCGTAAACGCAGGTATTCGCGATGAAGAACGTCCAGATACCGCACGGTGAACAAAAATAAATGCGATAAACTCTGGGGTACGCGGAGATGGCTCAATGCGTGACCCAGCGTATTGACTTCCATCGTGCCGATAAGAATCAGGATCGTCAGCATTATGGCATTCCCTTTAAGCGCGATTTTGGCGGCCAGGAGCAGCCCATCTTGCGAAAAACAAAAAGGGCCGATTATCGCAATAGGTTTGCCGGGCATGGAAAGCGGCAACAGAATTGCCAGCAAAAACATCAAGGCATTAAGCGGTATGAGCCGCTTGATTAGGGTCGTTGCCGAGAATCCCGAAAACGCTCCGGCCGACAAGGCCGCGGCCAAGGCCATGCCCAAGGCGGTGAAACCACGAACCTCGGCCGTTATTATCGAAAACAAAACCGCTGCCACAATACGCGCTCGCGGATCGATCCGTCCGACGTATCCCAAGCGATTCACAACACCGGCAGGTTGGAGTACGGAAAACATAATTTATTTAGCCCCGGGTGAATACACCCGGGGTTCGGTACGATCGATCTTGCCCCGCCGTGTATTCACTGCGGGCTATATATGAAACATGCGACAACCTCGATTATTCCCGCGATTGTGGTTTATTCCGCAGCAGCCCTCGGTAGTAATATCCATAAGCCGCGCCGGCAAGCCCGACGATGAAACCGATGCCCCCAAGAATGTCGCGGAAGCGAATGCGATGCTCGTACTCGTTGAGTTGCTCTTGCAGGGCGTCGACGTCGGCATGAATTTCCGCTAAAAGGGCGGAATCGTGCGTATGTTCCCGGTCGCTTTCGGTATGCGTGCGTGCCGTATCCGGAGAAACAATGGAAGGATCTCGCGGCGGCAAATCGGCCGGCAGGTTTTTGGCCGAAATCGTGTATTCGGCCCCGTGGCCGTCGTTGGTGTCGACCAGCAGGCGATAGTCGCAGTGAAAGCGGACCTCCAGTTTGAACTTTCCCTGCTCGTCGGTCTTGGTCCGGCCTATTTCTTCGCCCGTGGGATCAAAGGCCTTCACCTCGGCGTTTCTGGCCGGCGTGCCGTCGTGGAAACTCGCCTTGCCTTGGATGGTTTTGCCTTCGACCGTGGCGAAAACTTCCATGCTATGGGCGAACGCGAACGTAGGAGTGAAAAAAATCGACAGAATAATTGCAAATCGCAAATTGCGCACAAAAGTGAACAGTGGGCAGTGGACGGTGGGCAGTGGATTTTGCGAAATTATAAATGGTTTCATAAAAATGTTTTCGGATATCAGTTTTCAGTATTTTGTACGGAGTACGAAGTACGCAATATTTATCTTTTATTCTTCAGCATCTATCCTTTTCTGCCCCGAGGTCATATACTGGGATGAGACGTGGGGCATCGAGCAGTTCGGGGCGGACTTTTCGGATAAATACCACGACACTGCCGGTTACCATACCTTCGATCACTGCCGATGGCAGGTGAACGGCGAGAATCAAAGGCACTAGCGCGGAGAATTCCTTGCCGGCAAGAATCAAGACCCCGGTGGTAATCAGCGCGCCTAGGATCATGGCGGTCGCCCCGGCGGCAAAACCCACGCCGAATACCAACCACTCGCTATTGACCGCCGCGGCGCGGCGGAATAGGAAATTGCAAACCACCGCGGGCAGGGCCATGATGACCGTGTTTAGCCCCAGGGTCGTGGGTCCGCCGATGGAGAAAAATACCGCTTGTAAAGTTAAGGCAACCAAAATGGCGGGAAATGCCGCCCAGCCTAAAACCAATCCCAAAAGACCGCTTAACACCAAATGCACCGAACTGGGGCCAAGCGGCACTTGAATCAAGGAGGCCGTGAAAAACGCCGCGCTAAGCAAACCGGCCTGGGGCAGGCGCTGTGGATCGAGCTTGCGCAAACCGATGGCCGTACCCACGGCCGCAGCCAGTGCGCCGGCGGCGAGCAGTTCCTGCCCGTGGGCGGAACACGACAAAATGCCTTCGTAAATGTGCATTTATTTTAAGGTTCAGGTGAATGACCAAATCCGAAATCCGAATGACGAATATGGTTCTTTTTATGATAATACCATTTCTAATATTGTAACACTATAATTATTACCTGTCGAGGTGGTGGGCAATAGAAAAATTGGCGGGATTTTGCCTGGGTTTTCACACCCTGCAATCGGAGGTGTATATATGGCGGCAGAATGAAAAAAAGCGGTCAGCTACCCAGAGTGTACCCGGGGAACGGGGGGGACAGCGTCGAAAGGTTTAAAGCCGATGGCTGATAACCGAAAGCTTGCATCGAAATAACTGAGAACTGATAACTGAAAACTTACAACCCCTGATCGCTATTGATGCAATCGATCAACTGCCGCAACCGGCCATAATTGCGGCGGTCGAATTGGAAGATCAGCCGGGGAAGATCGGCTAGCTCCGGGTCGTCGTGTTCTTCCGCCAGGGCTTGGCCGACTTGGAAGTGGCCTTCGAGAAGAATGTCGGCGAAGTTCGTGTTGATCGTTTCCAGCAAGGCTTCGCCGGGCCGGCGCTGAAGCCGCACGACCAGGTTCGAGCGAACGTGGCGCAGGCTGTGATACACGCGATAGAATTGCAGGATCTCAGCAACCGCCTCATCGACGTTGTCGGTAGGTTTATAGAGCGAAAGATCATCGGGGCTGATCATTCCCCGGTCAAGCAAT
>JBEKIK010000349.1:0-3456 GCA_050011795.1 Thermoguttaceae bacterium
TACCTACAAGGAACACTTTTTTGAGGAGAATTGCCATGCTCAGGGATTCCAAACTCCGCTTCGACCGGCTCTCGCCTTTTGTACGATTTGCAACTATCGGTGCGGTGCTACTGTGCGGCCTGTTTGTTGCCGGTTTGCGTGGGCCGGGCGTATCCGCTCCAGTATTGGCCGATGAGCCAAAGCAGCCGGCAGCGGCTGCCGGCGTGGAAAAAGCCGTGGAAATTGCCAAAAACGAATCAAACAAAAGCTTTGTGGCCCGGCTGCCCAGCGGCATCACAGTCGAATTGCTCGGCGTTTCTGAAAACCCGTCAAAAGACAAGCCTTGGTGGCGCCCGGACGGCACGCCGTTGGCCGAGAGGCCGTACGAATCGCTTAATAGCGTGACCTATAGCGACCAGCCTCATGTCGCTCGTGAATTTGCGGTTTTAGTGGGCAATTTGCCATCCGAGCCGGTTGGCACAAAGTTGGAGTTCGATCCGACTTATGATGCGGCAGGCGGCGGAACCCCAAAACTCCTTGATCCTTATAAAGGCGAACTTCATGCCATGGCGGTTAGTTTGCCTGACCAGCCGACCGTGACCGTGCGTTTCGCCGTGGCCGACGGGCCGTGGGAGACCGTTATTGAAAACCGAGGTAGTACAGCAATGGGCACGACAAAGGGAGGGTTTATTTTCTCTCGGCCAGTTGAAACTCAATTGCCTAATTCCGACGCCCGCGTAATTCTTATTTCCATCACCCATGAGATCATCGATGATGAAACCCGCGTGGCTGCCGTGGGAACGGACGGCCAGGAACATCTCGCCAGTTCATCCACAGGCAGCGGCGCTCATAATTTTATACAGATCACGGCAGAATTTTCCAAGATCGCTTTGAAAGACATCAAGGTCTTTCGCCTGCAAAAGCGCGAGTACAAATGGGTCGAGTTCCGCAACGTCTCGTTGCAAGCGGGACAAAAGACCGACGTGCAAATTGTTTTGCCCGATAAAGATGCGCATGTCGAGACGCGTCGGCCAACCTATACTCAATCCCAGAACGAGCCGCGCGGGCCGGTTTTTATCATCGAGGTCGATCCCAGATCTGATCCGAGCAGAATTCCAGTTTCGGACATGAACAAGTTGTTGAATGTGATTGAACGGCGAGTCAATCCGGACTCGAAGAAGATAGCCCGGATTAGAATTGTCGAACAGTCGAAGTTCGAGGTTGCCATGCTGGATCGGAATGAAGCAGAGGCCGACCGCGTCCAACGGCTGTTGGAACGCTCCGGAAGGCTCGAATTCCGCATCCTGGCCAATACACGTGACAATAAATCGTTGATCGAACGCGCGCTAAAGGAACCCGACAAAAATGTGATAAAAGATTCCGAGGGCAAGCGCGAGGCCTGGTGGGTGCCGATCTGGGAAGATCAAGAGAACAAGGTTATTTCCAAGGATATCGCCGTACGGGAGCGCAAAGTCGACAAAAAGAAAGTAACCGAAGTCCTGGTGCTCCAGGATAAATACAACGTCACCAACGATTATTTGGATCATGCCGGTCCGGGACAAGATCAAAGCGGCAGACCGGCAATCGAGTTTTCATTGAACTCGCAAGGCGGAAAACTATTCGGCATGTTGACCGGAGACAACAAACCCGACCAAGTGACCGGCTTCCAGCGCAAATTGGGCATCATCCTAGACGATCATTTGTTTTCCGCACCGGGGCTTAGATCGCAAATTTTCGATCGCGGCGTGATTGAAGGCTCATTTACAAAGCAAGATGTAGCCGACCTGACTGACGTATTAAACAGCGGTAGCCTACCTGTATGGTTCCGATTGGTGCGGAAGCAATCAGCGGATACTGAAGCCGACAAAGAGGCGTCGAAAAACAATCTAAAGCACCTCGCTCTGGCGATGCACATGTACCTCGACAGATACAAGCGTTTCCCGCCTGCTGCTCTCTACAATCCCGCCGGCACGACGCTGTCCAGCAACACGACGCCGCACAGTTGGCGCGTGGCCTTGCTGCCGCTGCTTGGTCAGGAGGAGCTTTACAAGCAATATCATTTGGACGAACCGTGGGATAGTCCGAACAACCGCAAATTGTTGAATAAAATGCCCGATGTATATCGCGGCCCCACGGACAAATTCGGTTCGACAAACGCCTCATATTTCGCCCTGGTCGGACAGGGCACGATGTTCGACGGTAAAGATGGAACCAGAATACAGGAAGTTCGCGACGGCACTTCGAACACGATTTTGCTGGTGGAAGCCAAACGCGACATTCCCTGGACCAAGCCCGAGGATATCGCTTACGATTCGGACAAGCCGCTGCCGGAGTTGGGCGGATATTTTGACTACGGTTTTCACACAGTGTTTGCCGACGGATCGGTGCACTTCATTCCCAAAACCGTTAGTGAAAATGTTATGCGGTTGCTGATTAACAAGAACGACGGACAACCAGTGCAGCTTCCGCCCGAAGCGCGTTAATCCCATAGTACAACACGAAAGGTCGAAAGGACGAAAACACGAAATATTATCACAAAAATATTTTTCGTGCTTTCGATATTTCGACTTTTCGCTGTCAAAAAGTTTTTACGTTCCCATGCGGGAGCGCGGGAACGAGGAAAAATAAAAAATCCCCGGTGTGTTCACCGGGGGGAGCGCGAAATCGCAAGCGGTTTGTGGGGTGATGGGCAGTGCACAAGTGGGCAGTAAACTGCCCACCCCTAATCCCCAATCTCTAATCCCTAATCTCTAATCCCTAATCCCTAATCTCGCCCTACGCGGGCGAAAGGGTTTCGAGTTCCTTGGCCAGGCGTTTTCGGGCTACGTGCAGGCGGCGTTTGATTGTGCCCACGGGCGTTTGAAACTTTTGGGACATTTCGTTGATCGATCGGCCGTCGAAATAAAACGCCACCAGCGTTTCGCGATCCATGGGGCGGAGGCGGCGCAGGCCGCGGCGTACCTGGTCTTGACGCTCGCTCTGGAGCAGGACCACCAAAGGCGTGCGCAGTTCCACGCAATCCGATTTTAAAGTATCGGTGTCGGCGGTAGTGCTCGGCCCGCGGCGCATCATGCGGTTTATGGCCATGCGGTCGGCGATCGAGCGGAGCCACCCGCCGAAGCAGCGGGGATCGTCGAGCTGATCGATTTTCCGCATCGCCTGGAGGAATACGTCCTGGCAGAGTTCCTGGGCGTCGGCATGATTGTTCAGCCGGCGGTAAGCAGTGGCATAAACTGCCCGCTCGAAATTTGCTATTAGCCGGCCGAATGCCTGCCGGTCGCCGCGCTTGGCGGCATAAACGGTTTGGGCGAGGGGTGTTTCGGTTTGAGGGATCGCGGCATATTGGGTAGTCATGATCGTAATTCCGTTAAAAAAAACCACTTAAAAAAACCGGGACATGGAAAAACTCTAGAACTGGCGGAAACGGCAAAAAGCTATCGAACACCTTTGGCCGTTCGCCCGGCTGGGGATGGAGTT
>JBEKIK010000350.1:0-3454 GCA_050011795.1 Thermoguttaceae bacterium
ATTTGCCGCCAGACCAAGGCCCTTGTGCTCATACATTAAATCGAACATTTCGCGGACGATGTTTTTAAAATCAGCATCGATCTTGCGTAGCGGTTTCGATTTATGGCGCAAGACCGGATGAGGGTAATTAATAATCCGCACAGTGCTCAACTCCGTGAAACAGTCGATTGTTTATTGAATTATACAGTCTACCGCAGGTTTCACAAAACGGTGGTTGCATTACGTGTCCCAAGGGTTCCCTCTCCCTCTGGGAGAGGGTAAGGGGGTTTTGGTATTATCTTACACGCTGAATACCATTTTCCCATGATGATCAATAAATAAAAAATCCTCACCCCCCTATTTCCTAGCGAGGCCTACGTCCGCAACCAAAAAGTTAGTAGTAGGCAGTAAGTAATAGGTGGTTATCAGTTTCCCGTTAAAATTACGGAGTAAATTGACTAATTGCGCAAGTTATTGTGATTGTTCAATTTGCAATTTTAAATTTGCAATTACCAATTTGCAATAAAAACATGCGCGCAAAACGCGCTCAAACATCCAACAAAGAATCTATCCCCGCCTTCTCCCCCCTTGGTCGCCCATTGCCGGATTGGTAAGCTAAGGCCATGTCATACTGGCGGAACAAAGTGGTACTGGTCACGGGCGGATCCAGCGGTTTCGGCCGGGTAATTGCCGAAACCTTTGCCTCGGCAGGGGCGAAGGCGGCTATTGCCGGTTTAGAGACCGAACCCCTCACGCGCGCTGCCCGGGAAATGCAATCCGCCGGATTCGACGTTCTAGGCGTCCATGCCGATATCACCCGCCAAGACGACGTGGATCGGCTGTTTGCACAAACCCTCGACCGCTTCGGCCGACTCGACGTTCTGGTGAATAATGCCGGCCGATCCATGCGGGGCAAGTTGCTCGATACGACCCCGGAACAGTTCCGCGATCTAATGGAACTTAATCTGATTGCCATGGTCCGCTGCACTCGTGCGGCAGTGCCGCATTTGCTCAAAGTGCGCGGCCACGTGGTGAACATCGGTTCGCTGGCGGCCAAATCGGCGGCCCGCTGGGTGGGCGCATATCCGGCAACCAAATTCGCCGTGGCGGCCTATTCGCAACAATTGCGCTTGGAACTGGGACGGTCGGGCTTGCACGTGCTTTTGGTTTGCCCGGGCCCGATCAAACGCAAGAATCCCCGCCTTTATCCGTTCGACGGCCTGGAAGACCTGCCCGAAATCGCCCGGCAACCCGGAGCGGGATTGAAGACCTCCGCCTTATCGCCGCAAAAAATCGCCCAGGCAATCCTTAGCGCCTGTCAATTCCGCCGGCCGGAATTGATTTTTCCAGTATCGGCCCGATTGCTTTTCATCATTGCCCAAATCTGGCCAACCTTGGCCGATTGGATCGTGCTGCGGATAACCGGCGGTTAAGGTTTAGCCCGGCGGGCACCATGCACAGCATGGTCGCGGCCGGTGTGTGAGTGATGTTTAACGCCACTCAGTAATTAAACCGCAACCCGCGGCTGCGCAATTCCTCGGCAACTTGGGCGGCGGAACTGTAGTGTATGGCATCGATGCCAACCGCCTTCGCGCCCTCGACGTGGGCGGGAATGTCGTCGACGAAAAACATCTCCTCCGGGCGGCAGCCGGCCAGTTCGGCGGCGGCGCGAAACGCGGCAGCCTGGGGTTTTACCGCCCCGATGGAGTAACTCATGGCATGTACTTGAAAACATTCATTAACAAAACGGTAATGCTCCATGCAATACTGCCAGTGACATTCGCAGGTGTTCGATAGAATTCCCAGCCTGTAACCGGCCTGGCGGAGTTGGGCCACGATGGGTAACATCGGTACGTTAATCGAGAAAATTTCCGACCCGGCCCGGCAAAGCGCGTCGTAATCCGGCCTTGTGCCCGTCCGCTCGCAATACAACTCGTAAAACTCCGGGGTGGAAATCTTCCCTGTTTCGTATTGTTTCATCAGGCCCCGGTCAAAAAGAATTTCCTTGAGCGCTTCAGGACTGACGCCCGACACCGCGGCCATTTGCCTGAGCATTCGGTCCACGGAAAATTCCAACAGCACCATGCCAAGATCAAAGTAAAGGAACCGCGGTGTTTTCATGGTATTATTAGATACTCTTATAATATCTTCCCATTGACATTTCAAAATCTAATCATAACATTATAATAGATTATTAAAAACGGCATTTTAATCACACAAGAGCACTATGTCCATTCTACCCAAAGCCCAAGGCTTATACGATCCGCGGTTCGAGCACGATGCCTGTGGAATCGGCGCCGTGGTCAATGTATCCGGACGCCGGGATCACGATATTATCCAGTACGGTAAACAGGTGCTTTTGAACCTTATGCACCGCGGGGCCGCCGGGGCCGACGAATCGACAGGCGACGGGGCGGGCATCCTGATGCAGATCCCCCACGAATTCTTTATCAGCCGTGCCGCCGGTCTGGACTTTACCTTGCCTGAGCCAGGCCAGTACGGCGCGGCCATGATTTTTCTGCCTCGCGATGAAGAACTTCGAGGGCGTTGCGAACAAATCCTTTTCGAGAAGATCGAAGACGAAGGGCTTAGGATTTTAGGCCGGCGCGACGTGCCTGCCGACAATGCCTGCCTGGGCGATATCGCGCGGAATTCGGAGCCTGCTATCAGGCAACTCTTTATCGACGGCAACGGCCGCCGGGACGAAGAACTGGAGCGGCGGTTATATGTCGCCCGCCGGCGCGCCGAGCGCGGCGTGGAACAGGCTTTGGGCGATTGGGCCGAGGAGTTTTATATTCCCAGCATGTCCTGCCGCACGATTTGCTACAAGGGCATGTTTTTGGCCTCGCAGTTGTTCGCGTATTATCCCGATCTGGCCGATGAGAACGTCGTAACCGCCTTGGCCGTCGTGCATCAGAGATACAGCACGAACACGTTCCCCAGTTGGCGGCTTGCTCAACCGTTTCGGATGATCGCGCACAACGGCGAGATCAACACGCTTCGGGGCAACGCCAATCGGCTGCAAGGATACGAAAAAACGATGTCCGCGCCCGAGTTGACCGGCGACATATCGGAATTGTTTCCGATACTTCAACCCGGCGGCAGCGACTCGGCCTCGTTTGACAACTGCATGGAGCTTTTGGTCCGCGCCGGCCGATCGGCACCGCACGCCTTAATGATGATGATTCCCGAGGCCTTTGGGCCGCGTTATCACATTTCCACCGACAAGCGTGCGTTTTACGAATATCACTCCGCGATCATGGAGCCTTGGGACGGCCCGGCGGCGATGGTCTTTACCGACGGCCGGCTGGTGGGCGGCACCCTGGACCGCAACGGCCTGCGTCCCGGCCGCTACGTGGTCACCAGCGAAGGCCTCGTGGTGCTGGCCAGCGAAGTGGGCGTGATCGAGTTCCCGCCGGAGCAGATCGTGCGCAAGGGCCGCTTGCGGCCGGGCCGCATGTTCCTGGTCGATACC
>JBEKIK010000351.1:0-3450 GCA_050011795.1 Thermoguttaceae bacterium
GCCACCCCACGGGATCGTCGGCGCGAAACAAGACATGGTTTACAGCGCCATAAGCTTTGCGTCCCAAACGCGGGGGCGGCATGAACTCGGAATAAGCCATAATCGGATATTTACCGGGCCCATGAAACCACGGAGCACCGGCCAAAAGTTGTTTCCAAGGCGTTCGGCTCATGGTTATTCCTCAACTTAAACTCATAGTTGGTGCGGCAGTTCAACTGCCGCACCAACTAAAAAAACCGCAAACGGCACACGGTGTGTGCCTGCTACATTCCATGAATTACTGCTTATTATCCTTAAATGCCAATGCAGCGGTAGGGCAGGCGGCCACGCACTGGGCGGCGGCACGGGTAAGGGCTTCGTCCAGATGCCGGTCCAGCGGCACGGCCACGCGGACGTTGAAACCCCGGCCGACGAACGTCAGACCCAGCGATTCACCGGCCGCGGCGGCAATCTGGATGCACAACCCGCAATCGATGCACTTGCCCGGCTCGAAAATCACGTCGGCATGATGGGCGTCTTGCTCGAATTCCCGCCGCTGACCCTTGTAGCGCCTGGGATCAGCGCCATACAGATCGGCGTATTTGCGGAGTTTACAGGTATGCAGACCGCGGCAATCGCAATGCAAACACCGCGCGGCCTGAATGGTTGCTTCATCGGCATTGAAACCGCATTTCGTTCCGGCGGCTGGTTCCCGAGCGGCCCCTGCGGCAAATCGTCGTAATTCTTCCTTGTCCATCAGGCCGATCTTCGTGGTGAACGGTTTGTCAGGCCCTAATACAACCCGACCGCGAAGATACTGATCGACGGATACGGCCGCTTCCTTGCCGTCGGCGACGCTGCGCACAACAAGTCCTTTAAAACGGATGGCGTTGCCGGCGGCGAATACGTTGGGCAATTGGGTTTGATATGTATGGGCGACCTGAATTCCCCGAGACGTGGTCTTCAATTCCCAGGCGCCGGCTTGCTCAAGGGCAGTCGATCCGCAAGCAATCAACACCGCATCGTGAGAGTTTACCAATTTCTGAAACGATTCGCCCGAGCCGATGCGGTTTTGCATTTCCCAGCGTCCGCCCAGGCGAATAATTTGCTCGATTTCGGCGGCGAGCACATCGCGGGGCAACTCCTCGGCGGTTGTTTCAAGCCATAAACGTCCACCGGGCCGAGCGTTTTCATCCAAAACAGTACAGGCATGGCCGAATTGGGCAAGATAATAGGCGGCGGAAAGTCCGGTCGGTCCTGCGCCGATAATGGCAACTTTTTTTCCAGAGGCCGGCGAGCATGGCGGCATATACGGATCGCCCGAGGCCAGATCGACGTCGGCCGCATATCGTTTTAATAAGCAGATGGCTACGGCGGCGTCAAGGTCATGGCGCCGGCAGATTTTTTCGCACGGGGCCGGACAGATCCGGCCTAACACGGCCGGCAAGGCGATGTCGCGCTTGACCGTGGCGATTGCCCCGCGTAAATCGCCCGACGAGATTTGCCGCAGCATTTGCGGAATGTCCATTTCCGCCGGACAGGCTAGAAAACAGGGGGCAAGGCAATCGCCCAGGTGGTCGCTTAAAAGCAGTTCCAGGGATTTTCGCCGGGCAGAGTGGATTTCGGGCGTTTCGCTTTCGACCTTAGCCCCTTCTTCCGCAACCACGGCACACGAAGGCACAAGCCGCCCGTTGCCGTTTACCTTGACCAAACAGCACAGGCACGAAGTCGAAGGCTCGCGGCCTTCCAGAAAGCACAGCGTGGGAATATCGATCCCCAGTTTGCGCGCGGCATCTAGGATCGTCCCCCCGGGCGGAACTTCCACTTCGCGCTGGTCGATAGTCAGTTTTGGCATGTAAGTTTAGCCGCGGCACTGGTGCCGCGGGTTTATGGAAAGATCATCCCGGCACAAGTGCCGGGGTTAAACATTAATAGTATGGTCTCATTCCACAACTACGGCATTTTCCGGACATATCCTCCGGCAGGTGTCGCAGCGGATGCACTTTTCCGGATCGATGGAATGTTTTTCATAAGGGGTCATGGGTATGGCGTCGGCCGGACAATGTTGGGCACAAAGCGTGCAGCCGATGCAGTCGTCGGTAATGCGATAGGAAATCAGATCTTTGCACCTGCCTGCCGGGCAGCGGCCGGCCAGATGGGCTTCGTATTCGTCGCGGAAATAACGGAGCGTGGAAAGCACCGGATTGGGCGCGGTCCGGCCCAGCCCGCAGATGCTGCCAGCGCTTATAGTGACGGCAAGATCGTGCAACTCTTTCAGGTCGTCCTTTTTGCCTTTTCCGGTGCAGATGCGGTCGAGGATATCGAGCATTCGCCGGGTGCCGATGCGGCATAGCGTGCACTTGCCGCAAGATTGATCTTGGGTGAAGCGGAGGAAATAGCGAGCGATATCGACCATGCAATCCAAGTCGTCCAGCACGACCAGCCCGCCCGAGCCCATGATCGCGCCGATTTCGGCCAAGGCTTCGTAGTCGATGCGGGTATCGGCCAGGCTGGCGGGGATGCAGCCGCCCGACGGTCCGCCGATTTGCACCGCCTTGAAAATCCGATCTCCAGCCACGCCGCCGCCGATCTCCTCCACCACTTCCCGGATTGTAATGCCCATGGGCACTTCGATCAGTCCGCCGCGGCGGACTTTTCCGGCCAGGGCAAAGACCTTGGTGCCTTTGCTCGCGGCGGTTCCCAGTTTGGCGAACTCCTCGGCCCCGTGGCGCATGATCCAGGGCACTAGTGCGTAGGTTTCGACGTTATTGACCAGCGTGGGTTTTCCCCGCAATCCGCACTCGGCCGGGAAGGGCGGGCGCAGACGCGGCATTCCGCGCCGGCCTTCGATCGACGCCAGAAGTGCCGTTTCCTCGCCGCAGACAAACGCCCCTGCGCCTTGTTTTACGGTCAAATGCAAGTGAAAATCGCTTCCTAATATATTATCGCCCAAGATTCCGCGTTGGCGGCAATGCTCGATGGCCTCGGTAATCCGTTGGACGGCCAAGGGGTATTCGGCGCGAATGTAAAACAGGCCTTCGCGTGCACCAACGGCCAAAGCGGCAATCGCCATGCCCTCGATAATGCGATAAGGAAACGATTCCAGCAACATGCGGTCCATAAACGCGCCGGGATCGCCTTCGTCGCCGTTGCAGACAACGTATTTAGCATCGGCTTGTGCCTGCCGGACCTTGGCCCATTTCGTGCCGGTGGGAAAACCCGCCCCGCCGCGTCCGCGCAGACCGCTTTCCTGAATTTCGTCGATGATTTGCCCCGGCGACAATTCTTCCAGGCATCGGCGGAGTGCTCTAAATCCGTCGTGGCGCATGTATTCGTCGAGGTTCGTCGGATCGATCTGGCCGCAGTATTCGGTAGCCACGTGTTTTTGCCGGTCCAGAAAAGCGCAGACCGGCGGATCGCGAAGGTCCAGGGCATGACCGGCGATAGGATCGCCGTTTTCGTCGCTTGCAA
>JBEKIK010000352.1:0-3448 GCA_050011795.1 Thermoguttaceae bacterium
CACAGCATGATTTTGGGATTGCTAATATGGAAACGCCTGCAATTATGCGACGCATTTTGAAACAATAATCCCAATTTTATGGGTTGACAATGCACTAGGCTTTAAAAACTCGATCATCGTTACACACGGTGGGCAGCTTTAGTTATGGCGTGTGTATTGTTCACAAAGGCAATCCCTTTGACATTACACTGCCGTTAATAACTAGGCGCCGATAACATGAAGTGCGAACCCACCGTCTATATCGTCGACGACGACGAGCCCGTTGTTCGATCTCTTACCGACGTGATCGAATTGATCGGTTTAAAGGTCAAATCGTTTTCTTCCGCAAGTCAATTCCTCAAGGGCTATAAGCCAAGCGGCCCGGCATGTCTGATACTCGACGTGATAATGCCGGACATGAGCGGCCTGGAATTGCAAAAACAGATGGCTGCGGCCGGCATTACGCTGCCTACGGTCATCATCAGCGGACACTCGGACGTGCGTACGGCCGTGGAGGCCATGAAACTAGGCGCAATCGAGTACCTGGAAAAGCCTTTCCGCATCCAAGAACTGTGCGACAACATACAAAAGGCGATCAAGCTCGACGAGGAAAAATGGCGCGTCCGCGAACTGAAAAACAAGGTCGATCGCCGGATGGAAAATCTCACTCCCGCGGAGCGCGAGGTAATGGACCTGGTGGTCGCCGGAAAGACCAACAAAATGATCGCCGCCGACTTGGACCTGAGCATCCGCGCCGTGGAAGACCGCCGCGCTAGAATGATGAAAAAACTGCGGGTAAAATCCCGGGCCGAACTCTTGGAACTGGTGATGGCGTCCCAATTCCATTCAAGCGTTTTACCCCCGCCGAACGCCGTTTCTCTGCCGGCGGAGACGATGAATCCGTCAAGATAAACCGGATCGCGCGATTGTCGCGGCCCCACAAATGCGGCTTCGCACTGCTCCAAGGCCATTTTTCAGCGTTGGCCACAAGTCCCGCCCGCACGGATTCAAATCTACATAATGCGTGGCAGCCAGCAGATAAGGTGGCATCAGCTTTCTGATTTCAAATGAACTTTTTACTCTGTATCGTCTGACATTCGGCGTTGGCGTTTGCGGCCGGATTGGTGGCGTTTTTGGTCCAGGCGGCGTCGGATGGAAGCCTTGGTGGGCCTGGTGGGCCTTCGCGGTTTGGGCGGTTCGGCAACGGAGAAAAGCATACGGCGGAGTTTTTGCAGGCAATCGGCGGTATTTCGGCCGGCATCGCGAAATCGCTGGCTGGTTATTAAAAGATCGCCGTCGGTGGTTAGTTTATTGCCGAACTTGGCCAGGAACCTGTTACGAACCGCGTCGGGCAGACTTTTACTGGTTCGCATGGGCCAGCGCAGGGCGGCCTTGGTACTGAGTTTGTTGACGTTTTGCCCTCCCGGCCCGCTGCTGCGAACGAAGGTGAATGTAAACTCCCGCATGGGAATTTGCAGCCTGGAGGTAACGATCAGCATCAAGGGAGATTTCATTTTTCGGCCTGAATTGATTTTCCGCGGGTTTTAAGTTATTGTAATAAACATTCGGCGCTAACACTATGGACAGGAGCAAGAGCCTATTCAAAAACTGATAGCTGAAATGTTAGAAACGAATTTAAAATACAATAACTAACAACACATCCGCCCTCACCCTGGCCCTCTCCCAGAGGGAGAGGGGAGTTTTGGGTAGGCTCTTACAGAGGGAGAGGGGAGTTTTTGGATAGGCTCTAAGGATCGGTGATGCTTACGGTTTATATAGTATCGGACGGTACGGGCGGGACGGCGGAGCGGATGGCCCGGTCGGCCTTGGTCCAGTTTGAGAACGCGGCGGTAAATTTGGTGCGGCGGCCGAACGTTCGGACGCACAAGAAGTTGCGATTGGTAGTGGAGGAGGTAAGTGCGGGCGAATCGCTTATTCTGCATACGCTGGTATCGGACGAACTGCGCAGGCTGATGGTCTCGGAAACGAGATTGCACGGTGTGGATTCGCTGGACATGATGGGCCCGATTCTTGACCGGCTGGCCAGACATTTGAAACTCACCCCGCAGGAGAAGCCCGGGCTGTTCCAGCAGTTGGTCGAGGCCAGGACCAGGGAAGTCGAGGCCGTGGCATTTGCATTCCGCCACGACGACGGGCAGAACGCGGGCGACCTGGAGCGGGCCGAAGTTGTCTTGGTAGGCATTTCCCGAACCATGAAAACGCCGACCATGTTGTATCTGGCCTATCGGGGTTGGTTTGCGGCCAATGTGCCGCTGGTGCCGGGCATAGCGCCGCCGCAATCGCTCACAGCCCTGCCTACGGAGCGGGTATTCTGCCTGGTGGCTGGGCCGGACAGTCTGCAACAGATGCGCAGGGCCAGGGCGGAAGAAGAATCCATTCCCTTGGAAACTTATATCTCGCCGGAGCAGATCCGCCGCGAATTGGCATACGCCGATCAGTTATGCCGCAAACACCTTTGGCAGCGGATCGACGTGACGGGCAAGTCGGTAGAGGAAGTCGCCAGGGAAATCATTTTAATTCTATCCGAGGAAAATAAGAGTCTCTAACAAACTTTATTTGATAAAGAGGAGTTTTCATGGAAAGCATTTATGCCGTTATCATGGGGATAGTGGAAGGGATCACGGAGTTCTTGCCGATCTCATCCACGGGTCATCTAATTTTGACAGACCATCTGCTCGGTTTCAAACAATTAGTAGGAGAGGATTTTGCCAAGGCATTCGAGGTGATCATCCAACTTGGGGCAATCCTGGCTATTGTTGCGGCCTATCCGAGACGTTTTTTGGGCCTTTTAAATTTTCGGGAGGAGAAAGGATTTTCCGGCCTGCACGGCATTAGTCTGCTTGTGATTACTTCAATTCCCGCCGCCTTGCTGGGTTTTGCCGTGGAAAAACACATAGATAAATATCTTTTTAGTCCGACCACTGTGGCTGTCGCATTGGCCGTCGGGGCAATATGGATTTTGGCGGTAGAATGGTTTTCACCGAAGCCGAAAAAGGAGGGAGTCGATTCGCTCACCTGGAAGGAAGCATTGTCGGTGGGGTTGTTCCAGTGCCTGTCGCTCTGGCCGGGCATGTCACGCTCGGCATCGACGATTTTGGGCGGCATGATATCGGGCGTGGAACGCAAAACCGCCACTGAATACTCCTTTTTCGCGGCCGTGCCGATTATGATCGCGGCCACATTGTACAAACTAATAAAAATCCACCATTCTCTCACTCCCGATCGATTCATGATGCTTGCCATTGGTTTCGTGGTTTCCTTCATTTTTGCCTGGCTGGCCGTGAAGGTTTTTATCAGTTTTTTAAGCCGGCACACTCTTGTGCCGTTTGGTTGGTATAGGTTGATATTGGCGGGATTGGTTGTATGGTGGGTAACGCAGTATAATTGGTTGAACCTGGAAAGCGTTGCGGCGGGCAAACTCCCGCAAGGGTGGGTCGCCGCGAAAACC
>JBEKIK010000353.1:0-3444 GCA_050011795.1 Thermoguttaceae bacterium
CTGGAAACAACCGGATCCAGCTCGCTTGAAGATTTCTCGTACGTACTCGGCGACGGCACGACCGGCACCGTCAATCTCTCGGACGCCACGACCATCGGAGACGTAATCGACACGATTAATGCCTCATCCGCATCCAAATATCTCACCGCTTCCATCAGCTCCGATGGAAGCCGGCTCGTGCTCACCGATTCGTCGGAAGGAACGGATTACGCCTTCACAGTTACCGCGAAAAACGGTTCCAAGGCCTTGGAGGATTTGTTCGGAATCACCGACACAGCCACGGGCACGGACGCCGTTATCACCGGCAGCCGAATCATATCCGGGGCGAAAACCGTGCTGCTCTCCGACCTGAACGGCGGCAGCGGCCTGGGCACTTTGGGCACAATCAAAATTACCGACCGGGCGGGAAACAGCACCGACGTGAGTTTATCGAGCGCCGAAACGCTCGAAGACGTGATCAACGCCATAAACGCCGCCGCGAGCGCGGCGCAACCAAAAGTAAAAATCACCGCCCAGGTCAACGACGCCGGCAACGGCATCGAATTGGTCGATTCCAGCGGATCAACAACCAACGATCTCAAAGTGCAAGACTATGATAACGGCGCCACTGTCACGAAATTATTCGGCGGCGCCGTGGATGTCGCAAGCGACAGCGTCGACAGTGGCGATCTTCACCTTCAGACCGTCGGGTTAAACACCAAACTGGCTAATCTAAACGGCGGCTCGGGCGTGGCAAATGGCACATTCACCATCACCGACAGCAACGGCAAGAGCGCCACCATCACCATTGACGACAGCACCACAACCATCGGCAACGTGGTGAAAGCAATAAATTCATCATCATTATCCACCGGCGTCCTCGCGGAAATCAACGATACCGGCGACGGCATAAAAATCACCGACAGCTCCGGCGGATCGGGCACGCTCTTCGTCTCCGAAGGCGACTCCACCGCCGCCGCCGACCTCAACCTGCTGCAAACCGCCACCACCGAAAATTCCTCCCAAGTGATCGACGGCTCCATGACCCGCACTATCAACATTACCGCTGACGATACGCTTACGACATTGGCCACCAAGATCAACAATCTTAATATGGGAATTACCGCCTCCATCGTGTCCGGCGATTCCAGCAGTTCCTACAGTTTATCGCTCCTCAGCGACAAGACCGGCAAGGCCGCGAAATTCGCCGTGGATACGTCGAAAGCGGATATTTCCTTTGACACCACCACCACCGCCCAAGACGCCCTGCTGGCTGTGGGCACGTCCAGCTCGTCCTCCAAAACCAAAATGGTGTCTTCCAGCACGAACACTTTCACCAATGTCCTGAACGGCGCCACGCTCACTATCAAGTCCGCTTCGAGCAACCCCGTGACGGTTACAGTCACGGAGGACCCTTCCAACGTTGAATCGGCCATCCAGTCGTTCGTGACTAATTACAACACCTTCCGCACCGCGTTGAATACCGATATCACTTACGATTCGAGCACCTCAACCGAGGCCACCCTGACGGGCGATTATTCCGCATATCTAGCGGACACCGAACTGTCGAAACTGATACGCGCCACTTATACGAGCAACGACACCATCAAATCGCTGGCCCAATTGGGCATCTCCGTCAATTCCGACGACGGCACGCTCACGCTGGATTCAACCACCCTGGAATCCGTCCTTAGCACCAATCTCGACGACGTAAAAGCGTTTTTCACCACGGCGGATACCGGCGTCGCGGCCCAATTCTCCAACATAATAAAAAGCCTGGCGGGTGACACCGATTCGCTCATGGAATTGAAAAGCACGGCCCTGCAAACCACTATTGACAACAATACACAAAAAATCAGCGATTGGACTACTCGCCTGGACAACGAGCGGACCCGCTTGACCGCCCAATTCGCCAATCTGGAAACGTTTATATCCAAAATGCAAAACAATCTGTCTGCGCTCGATTCCATATCATGGATAACCGATACCTCTAATAACAACAGCTCCAGCAATTCGCTCTATTTCGGCAGTAGCAGTAGCTCTTGATCCCAAACATTCAATCCTTAGGCGTTTTATCCGATTCATCGCTTTGTTTCTCATTCAGCGGGAAAGATGCTTTATGCCCAATACCGCCTCGGATTGCTACCTGATCACCGAAGTAACGACCGCCACGCCGCAAAAATTGCAACTGATGCTTATCGATGCGGCAATTCGAGAGGGCCGGCGCGCCCAAAAACATCGGCAAGACAAAGAAACCGAACAGGCCGGTAAATGCATCTTGCGCGCCCGGAAAATCATAAACGGCATCCTCGCCGGAATGGATTACGAGGCGAAATCGGAACTGGTCGGTAAAGTCGCCGGAGTCTACTTGTTCATATCCAATGCTCTTACCCGCGCCTTCATAGACAACGATGAAAACAAACTCGCCGAGGCCCTGCAAGTGCTGGACGTGGAACGCGAAACATGGCGGCAAGTATGCGAAAAACTCGTCCTATCGCCCGGCAGCCAAACGCCGCCGCAAAGCAGCCACGCGCCTCTTGCCCCCCATTTTTTCTCCAATGAGGAAACCGCCTCGGCCCCGCCCGACGGTTCCTTTTCCTTGGAAGCGTGATTGGGTACAATCAGGAGCGAATTTTGCCTCCTGATTGCCCAAAGTCCAAAGCCCATGGCCCACAGCCTAAAATGCCCCGGATTGTTCATTACCGGCACCGATACCAACGTCGGCAAGACTTATGTCGGAGCGTTGATTGCCTGCGCGCTAAAGGCGGCCGGACGCCGCGTGGGCGTATACAAGCCCGCCGCCAGCGGATGCCGGCGCGAAGGCGAGCGATTGATTTCCGACGATGCCCTGCTGCTGTGGCGCGCCGCCGGCGAACCGGGCGAGTTGGATCGCGTTTGCCCGCAGTGTTTTCAGGCCCCCCTTGCCCCGCACCTCGCCGCCCTGGCCGAAGGCAAAGAGATCGACCGAAAACTTCTGCGCGACGGCCTGAATTACTGGCTGGCACGCTCCGATATCGTTCTTGTCGAAGGCGCCGGCGGCCTGCTCTCGCCGCTGGGCGAGAACGACTGCGTGGCCGATCTGGCCCGCGATTTCGGCTTCCCGCTGCTCGTTGTCGCCCGCAACACCCTGGGCACGATCAATCACACGCTGCTTACGCTCCACGCCGCCCAAACTTTATTGGGTGGTCTGAAAATCGCCGGCATCATCCTCAACCATCCCGCCCCGCACGGCAACGATCCCAGTACAACGAGCAACCGTAAAGAACTCGCCTCCCGCTCGACCGTGCCGGTGCTGGCAGAGGTATTTTGGGGAACAGTGGGGTTCGACATTCCGCCAGATTGGTCACAATTAGCAGGGGTTCAATAAGGGATTACTTGCACAAAAGCGACAATTCAACTGTCGCCCCAACATTGGCTTCAAGCACCCGGGCTATAGCCTCTTCAGTTCGTTATTGCGGCGGCTTC
>JBEKIK010000354.1:0-3867 GCA_050011795.1 Thermoguttaceae bacterium
ACACGCCCAGGATGCTTCCGCGTTAGTACGATCATCACCGCCCATGCTGGGGGAGTTCACGTAGGAAAACAGTGAATTGTATTGCGCCGCCGCCGGTTTGACTATACCGAAAGTGACGTGCCAGATTCACGCGGTCGTGAACTGCCGAGGAGGTGCCCCGAAGTGTGGCGAGAGCCGCACGGTGCGTTCTGCGAACGCTCGATTCCGGCTTGCGACCGTGACATCCGGTCCCGTATCCAAAATTTAGGGCGCGCCGGCGGGCGTTTCGGACGGCTTCCTCGCAGAAGGACTATTCCCACAAGAGGTATGAACTTGATTGGATGGCCGGCTGCCTAATAATTCCACCAACCGGGGCAATCCGGTGTGTTTCGCAGTGGCGGACTCGCGCCTCGAATTTGGTTGCCTTTTCGGGACACTAAATCTATCTGCATTCTATCAATTTAACCGATGGTTACCCGATAGTGAAAAATCGGTCGTTTGTTGGGGCAATCGAGAAACTGGTGCATTATCCACCGCAGAATAGGACAACGGTCGTCGAATGCCCACTCTCGTCAAGAGACATCGATGGGTGTATCCGCCGCTGACGGCATCCCGGAGGTCAATTCGGGGAGAATTCCCATGCGTTGAGCTCCGGCAAGCTGCACCGTATGCACGGCGCCAATTCGGCTGGCCAAACTTCCCGCCAGCAGGCTTCCTAACGGTGCCATGCCCACGAAGGCCGTCGCATAGAAACTCATTACCCGCCCGCGTTTGTCTTCTTCCACGATGGTTTGCAGGATTGTATTCGTGGCGGCGGTTTCCATCATCATGGAGAACCCCACCGCTGCCAGAATCACGAGCGAAATCCACAAGACGCTCGAAAACGAGAAGGCTATCACGCACACAGCGAAGGCGATGCTGGACCAGGCAATCTGCCGTCCCAGCCCAAGGACGGTTTTCCGGGATGCCACGAGCAACGCGCCGGCCAGAGCACCCACACCCATAGCAGCGGTCAACAGGCCCAACGTTTGCGGTCCGCCGTGGAGCACGTTGGTGGCGAAGATCGGCATGAGCACCAAAAGCGGCATGGCCGCAAGGCTCACGATGGCCAGCAGCAGAAGAAGCGCGCGGATCGGATGAAAGCCGAAAGCGTAAAGAAAACCGTCCTTCAGTTCAAGGAGGACGTGTTTGGGCGGGCCGTTCGATGCACGCGGGGCCACCCGCATCGCCAGCAGGGCAGCCAGCACCGCCACATAGCTGATCGCGTTGATAAGAAAACACAGCCATTCGCCTGCCGCCGCAATCAAGAAACCCGCAAGCGCCGGACCCACGAGCCGGGCCGCGTTGAACATCGACGAGTTCAAACCAATGGCGTTGGGCAGGTGGTCGCGCCCTTCGATCATTTGGATGAGGAAAGCCTGCCGCGCGGGCATGTCGAAGGCGTTGACCATGCCCAGAAAAATGCTCAAGAGGATCACCTGCCACACCGTAACCACGCCTGTCAGCGTGAGTGCTACGAGAACCACGGCCTGGAGCATTGCAAGGCTCTGCGTGACAATAATCGTCCGGTGGCGGTTCCAACGGTCAGTGTATACACCGGCCAGGGAAGAGAACAGGAGAATGGGCACTTGGCTGCAAAAGCCTACCAGGCCCAGCAGGAATGCCGATCCGCTCAGCCTGTAGACCAGCCAGATCATGGCGACCTGCTGCATCCAAGTGCCGACCAAGGAAAGGCCTTGTCCAAAAAAGAACAAGCGGAAGTTGCGATACTTGAGAGCCGATCCGAAAACCATTGGATGCTTCAATCTCGACACCCTTGGGAGGTTGCCACAGTGGTTCCGGTATAGGTTTCTGAGGCCCCAAGCACGGTCCACTCCCCTGTCACGCCAGTGCGATCTCTCGCCCAGCGACATTCTAGCCGAGCAAAAGGCAACGGTCAATCGCCCTGGTTCTGTTCGTTACACGAGTGGGGAGTGGTCAATTAGGGATAACCGTGGGTGACGCGAGTGAGGTTGAAAGTGACACACTTTTCAACCGGCGTTTATACCCCTTCCGCTCGGCAATCATCAATCTGGTGAGACACTGCAAGGCCGACTGCGGTTGCACATGTGGCAGTGTCGGGGATAAGGCCAAACTCTAGTGTTCCGAAAATGGTTGCTTTTATGGGCTGGTTGTGGGTACTTCTCCGTTAGCTGATGTTGCTTCCATCTCAGATTCCTAGCCGCCACCGTTTAATGAGATAGCTGAGGCGTGCTGAAAATGGGGTCGTTTTTCTGGATTTCCAGGAAACGAATGAGTTGATGAGACAACCATGATGGTAACGGCGATCGCTTCAGCCATACGCAAGTGAAAAAGAGAGTTTAGGCTTGAAGCGATTGTTATTCCACTTTCGTTGTGTTTTGATGAGCTTGGTAGTGTCCTTCGATTCCGATACTCATTCTGCTCTGGCGGTATCAAAACTCTGCATGTACGCGCACTGTGCCAATGACCACAGGGCCACGATCGCGGTTGTCGCCAGGATCGCCGACCAATTGCAGGTCGGGCGACACCCAGATCGACTTGGTCTTGAGCACCTGCCAGCGATAATAAGTCTCCCAAATGATTTCCGCACTGTAGTTCAGCCGGCCATCGCCGAGGATGAAGCCCAAACCGCCAGCGGCCAGGTAGTCGGCATGAGCACTGGAAAGCCCGTTGATTGCCATCCCAGTGCCGATTTGATCTTGAGGCCGACACCAGCGCGCACCTTTTAGTAACAGGCCTAATGACACAGTGCGGTCGATTTCGGTAAAGGCCCAGGTTTCGGTATGTCCGTCATTCCAACCCCAGCGCAAAAACCAGTCCAGGTTGTCGGTGATTTCCTGCTCGAAATTGACGCAGAAGCCATATTTGACTGAGTTGTAGGAAGCAGTATCTTGGATGACCGGATCGACCGGGCTCAGTGCTAGCGCCTCGCGGTAATTGCCCATGTTCGCCCGGTTCCAATAAAACATTCCGCGAACCTTTCCGGGCCGTTCGAGAAACTTGTAGCGATATTCCAATTCTACGGCCTGTCCGTGCGCGAGATTGAATTTTGGATCAATGTCCGGTCCGTTGGCCTCGGACGGTTCGCCAAAGATACCATAACGAAGAGCCCAGTTTTTTTGATTAAATTCACCGACCATGCCGTAAGTGTAGCCGCGTACATCGGCCGGGTAGTCCCATGCGCCGTTGTACATCAAAGACCAGTTCATAAATCCGACCCGTGGATCGTGACTGTAAGCGTTCTGGTCGAACCAATCCTCGGCGGCCATTTTGCCCACGGCGAAGGTAAATCGTGAGACATCTTTGTAGGTGGCCAGTTGGTTTGGGCCGGATTCGATCTTCTCTTGTTCGCCTCCAAACCCAACAGTTTGCGTTAAGTACAGACGGGCGACGTATGGGGTGGCGGCTGGATCGCCAACCCGTGTGATGTCGCCATTGGGAAATCCGGCAATGCCATATACGTTGCTCAGTCCGATGCCGCCGGCGACCTCGGGATTGAAATACAACTCGGCCCCTTGCCAGCAGCGGGCACCAAGAAAAAGCGTTCCCGTGTCCGAGGTGGCCCATTCATGGATTGGTAAAAAACTGTGCGGGCCAACATACGGCGAGTGGAATGGCCCGTTCCATTGGCTGATGACCGTGGCTTGGCCGTAGGCGTTATAATGTTCGACTTTAAATTCTTTCTCGTCATCCTTCTTTTCCTCCGACTTATCGGCCTGGTCGCCGTTGGGCTTTTCGTCCGGCTTTTCTGCTGTTGTTGCGCCTCCCTCCGGCGTCTGCGGGCTGTTCTGATCGGTTGTTGAGCTAGGGATTTGAGCCTGTGCCGGAGAATTGGTCGCCGGTAGTCTCGCGATATATTGAGGTGGC
>JBEKIK010000355.1:0-3433 GCA_050011795.1 Thermoguttaceae bacterium
TCAAAAAACGTGGGCCGCTGAGATTCGCTCAACCATGCACGTGCGAATGCGCACGACTGGTCGAACCAAAAATCGCTCACCGCCGGCCGGCGCTCGGACCAGGCGGCCGAATCGACGGCAAGCAGGTCCGTTCGTTTATGGAGGAATTCTAACTCCATTGTCCAGGCGTTGCCAGCCGGATCGGCGTAAAAGATTTCCAGGCTTTTTTCATTAAGCGCTTCGGAAATCAAGCGGACGGACGTTTTATCGCACAACAGCCGGGCGAGATGCGTTTTTCCGGCGGCAATCGGCCCGGCCACGGCCACGTAGGGCAGGGCGGTATTGAGATGCTCCAGCAGCCCGGCAACGGTCCAGCCGATAAGCGGATGGCGCATCTGGCCGGCCACCTCGGCCGCCGGTTCCAAGACGAACCGTCGCCAGGCCATGCGCGGGTGCGGCAGTGCCAAAGTCGGCGTTGATAGCACGAGTTCGCCGTACAAAAGCAGATCGAGGTCCAGTGTTCGCGGTCCCCAAGTTTCCTTGCGTCGGCGGCCTGCTTCGGTCTCGATTTGTTGAAGCAGCGCCAATAGGGTCTGTGGGTGCAAGGAAGAATCGAGCAGCGCGGCGGCGTTTAAATAAGGAGGTTGATCCGCCGGTCCGCCGATCGGCGCAGTTTCGCGGAAGGAACTTATGCCTATAACCCGGACCTGAGGAGGACGGCGAAGTTTTGCCAGGGCTTCCTCGATGGTCTCTCGGCGATTTCCCAAGTTGGAACCCAAACCAATAAGACAACGAGGCATGTCATCCCGTATTTCTCGCCAGGGAGGCAGGAAAGAAAATGATAAATGCAGAATGATGAGTGCAGAGTGAATTGTTATGAATAAATATAATAATATTCAACGCTCTTCACTCATCATTCCGCACTTCCTTTGATTGCTATTTTATCTCAAGATAAAATAAGATTGCGTGGGGGGGGCCTTCCCGACCGCGACCATCCGCCGCCGACTGTCGTTCCTTACGGTTGCGCCCCCCAAATAAAAATCCAGCGGCACCACCCGAGTTTTATTAACGCGCCAATCGGGCGGCAAGCTTAAAATACCAGCCGTCATTGTCTGCGAATCAAAATGATTGTCAAGCAGTGCCAGCATGGAGTTTTATTATTTCTGCAATTTTTTTTGATTCGCTCCGGACGATCGTGCGGAGCCGGTCATTTGGGGCGATTGGTTTTCTTGTTCAGGCAGGGGAGTGAGAATTTCCTCGGGCCGGTTTGCCGCCGGCAAAAGATTCCGATAGTTCGAGAAACTGGGGTATGTCTCGTGCCCGATAATGTTGAAATAATGTCGATAATTGTAAATTTCCGGATGATAACTGAGCGTGGTCGGATGATGATAACAACACAATCGCTTCGTAAAACCACAATCTGAACCGCAATAGTTGCCCATGCGCGGTAATCCGTCGTCGTGGTCCGAGAGGAAACATGCCGATTCCGAATTGATCTCTTGTGGTTGGGATTTGCCGTTCTGAACAACAGCAGCTCCAATTGTAGATGATGATGATAAAGATAATGTAGTGATACAGAATGTTATGGCGACTACCTGAAGTAAAGTACGCATGGGCAAGCCTCTACAGATTATCTCAATTGCGCAAACGCTCCAAATCAACATTATTATTTGCAAAAATATAATATGAAAGTCCTATACAACGAAGGATCGGCCTTCTCAAGGCTGCATTTCAAGCCAATTCGTTATTAACATAATGCCTGATCTGAACTGCCGATAAGATTTTCATGGTTAATTAGACTAATAGCAAAACAATACTTGTGAACATGTTCCAATTAAGTAAAATGAGAGAAATAAGAAGGGCTATAGGCCCGATTTATAGGAGAAATTTAAATGGAACATCTTAAAACTACAGTTTCAACTCTTGTGGGTCTAATTGTCATAGTGGGTTTAATGGCAATTTTAGCGATCAACTCAAACATCAAAAATCCGTTATGCCCAGCGGAGATATACGAGGATTCTGTTCAATGTGATATCCCTCGACAGCCCTCACCAGGACCGGATGCAAGCAAAGTCCCCACTCCCGCCCCGCCTCGTTTTATCACCCTTTCAACGGCGGACAGTTCTTTGCATACTCCGCCCTTGGGGCAATCTGTCTATGTGCAGGTTAAGGCCGATCGCGTCGATATAGAGGTCGGCTGGGCGTCCGCTGATTTCTTGGGGCGTTGAAAGAGTTCAAGGCTAAATCCTTTCCCGGCATAACTCGGCAAAACGGCCCAGCACTTTATCGGCCAGGCTCTGCAAGCCGGGCAGCTCGTGGGGCGTTTTTTGGCGGATAAGTTTTGCATCGATATAATCTAGCAAAGCCAATTCGCCGCAATTGCCCGACTCGGTCAGCCAATCTTCTATCATCTCAGAGGTCATCTCGATGTGGAATTGCAGGCCATAACCCGACGGCCCGATGCGGAACGCCTGGTTGCGGCACAAGGGGCTTTGGGCAAGATGAACAGCGCCTTTAGGCAGATCGAACGTATCGCCATGCCATTGAAATACGGTCAATTTCGGGCCGCAATCGGCAAAGAGCCGGTCTTCGGCCGCCGCCGTGGTCAGTTCCAGCGGGTACCAGCCGATTTCCTTAATCCCTCCGGGATATACCTTGGCCCCAAAGGCCTTGGCCAGCATTTGCGAACCCAAACAGATGCCCAGCAGCGGTATGCCGGCCTCGACGGTCTGACGAATCCACTTGATCTCGTTGCCCAGGAAGGGGTGTTTTTGCACCTCATCGACGTTCATCGGTCCGCCAAGCACAATCAAGCCCAGGAATTGCCTGCAGTTGAACGAACAAGGATCTTCGTGAAACAGGTCGAGATATTGGAATTCCACATCGGCCTTGGCCAAGGCGTTTTCCAACGTGCCCGCCGATTCGTGGGGGACATGACGGAGAATGAGGACAGGTTTGGTCATAGAAAGTTTTCAGTTATCAGTTAACAGTTTTCAGTTGAAAGACTCGATGTTGTAATTTAAGAGACAAATCGCGCAAATGGTTATGGTTGTTCAATTTGCAATTGCCATTTTGCAATAAAAACATGTGTGCAAAACGCGATCAAACCTCAAACAAAAACTCTAATCTCAGGTGTATTTGCTTGCCCCCGGGTGTATTTACCCGGCGCTAAATAATTTAATATGCAAAAGTTTATGACCACTTTGGCCAATAATCCAGTCCTTTTTTCCCATCTACCCTGGATTGTTAATTTGGTGTAAATATAGATGGAGGCTGTAGGATACAAACACTGACAACTGAAAACTGTTTACTGAAAACTACTTACCGTGAACGAACCGCAGCGAATTACGCCCCGCACGTTAAAAGGTTTTCGCGATTATCCGCCCGAGGCGATGATCCCCAGGGAGCGGCTGATAGACATTGCCCGGCGGGTATATCGTTCCTATGGGTTCAG
>JBEKIK010000356.1:0-5097 GCA_050011795.1 Thermoguttaceae bacterium
CGGATCGTCGACGATCGCTTCCACTTCGTTGAATTTCTTCTTGATTTTCGCCTGTTGTTGTGAAAAACTTTTTGCCAGCGAAGCGGTCGACATCCACCAAAACACCAGGACCAGGACGACCGTCGCCGCGAATAAGAACCAGAAAAGGTACTTTTTGAAGAAATCCAGAATGATTTTCAATTTATCCATTGTCGTATCCGGGTTATCGGTTATCAGTTGACAGTTGTCAGTTTTTAGTTGTCACTTGTTAGTACGGAGTACGAAAGTACGGAGTGATCACATTCCATATTCTCTATTCCCTATTCCCTATCACCTATCACCTATTCTACGGCGATTTTTCAGCGTTGGCCGCAGTTTGGGGCTTATTTGCGGATTCCTTTTCCTTTTGGGCGCGGCGTTCGCCGGGCGACTTGGGTTGCCAGCAAAACTGCACGTCAAAATCGAAACGCTGCAATCTAATTTTCTCGACCGTGTCCCCTCCTTTGCCGACCTCGGGGCTTACATTCCGATTATCCACCAGATCATCCTCAACTTTCTTTGGGTTTACCAATACCGGATACGTGATTCCCAGTTCCTGCATAGAGACCTTTTCCATGCCGCCCTGGCCGTCGGGCAATTCCACCTTTGAATTCAGCAAATTGTTAATCAACGTGTTGCGGACGAATTGCGCGCCGGAATTGTCGGGGGCGTCGTTGTGATAGTGGTATCCGTCGAGTTTCACAATCCAACCCGGCCCCTGGGGCCCCTTTAGATTCGCTTGATCGGCGGTTTGTTCTCCGGTCCCAGCCGTGGGCAAGGCGGCGGAGGGAGCGGCGTCCGGAGACGTTTCCTGGGGAGTTTCAGTCGATGTTTTGTTCGAGTGAGCGCCGGGATCGGGACCTAAATACCACTTCTTATCCTTCACCAGGGAAAACCAAGCGGAAACGTCATCGCTATACTGGCACTCCAGGTTCCTTACGTGCAGTTCGTTGCGATCGGTGATTTTTGGCATATCTTTTTCATCGCGCGGCAGGCACTGATTTATCGCCCGCAGTAACTCCAACCACCTGATTCGCCCATCCATGTTGCTCACTAAATGCTGACCGATCTGGTCGGTGGATTTGAAATTAGTCTCGGCCGTATTGGCCTCGGACTTCAATCCGTTGCTCTGTGCGATGACGCTGTCGGCCTGTTCGGTGGCCGATTTCCACAAGCTTGCTTCCACGGAGTTCATGGCCAAAGCATAGGCGCCGAAACTGATGCCGCAGCCCAAAAGCAGCAAGGCTGCGGCCGCCACCGCCCAGGGTTTCTTCTGCTTTACCAGGCGATCCTTGACGATTTCCTTTGGCAGTAGGTTGGTGTGCAGGCCCGGCTTGCCCAATCCCTGTAGCGTCAGCCCGTAGCATATCCCGTAACAAATCGCATTTTCCTTGAAGATGGGCGATGAAAGGACCTGCGAACCCACGAGTCCCTGAAACGACTGCACGCGCTCGATTTCATAACCCAGGCTCTGGGCCAGATAACGGCGCAGGCCGGGCAGTTTCATGGCGTTGCCCAGGGCCACGATCCGGCCGATTTTCGCCGTGCGCTCCAGATTGCTGAAGTATCCGATGGAACGCTGCAACTGCGTGAGCAACTCGTTGAACACCGGACGCATGGCCTGGAACACCGCTTTGGGATCGGCAGCGGCGGTGGCGTTTCGCTTCAGGTGTTCGGCCTTGGCAAAGGTAAGCTTCATCTCCTTCGTCAGCGCTTTGGTAAAGTGGTTTCCGCCCAGGGGAATGCTCCGCTGCCAGTGGGCAGGTTGCGCAACTGATCGAAGAGCAAATAATTGTACAAGGCCAGAGGCGTCAGTTGCACGTAATCGATCTCGATTCCGAGTTTTTGGAAGGGCTCCAGTGCGCGGAACACCGCTTCCCGCTTCATGGCGAAAAGCCCGATTTCCGTTTCCAGGGCGTAACCTTCCTCTTCGGTCCCGATGCCCAATCGCTGGTAGTCCCAAATAACGTCGTTTAAGTCGAAGGGGATCTGCTGTTTGGCTTCGTAGCGGACGATGTCGGGTATTTTCTTGGCCTCCACCGGCGGCAGCTTGATGAACCGCGCCAAACCCGCCTGACCGGACACCGAAATCGCCACGCTGTCGCCCTGCACCGAATTGCGCGACAAAAACTGCTTTAAGGCTTCGTGGATCAATTCCGCGGGATTGGCGTCGGGCTGGCTGAGAATCTTGGGATATTCGATGTAATCGAAGGCGTCGGCCTCGATCTTGTCCGCGGCAGCGGTGGCGCGGCATCTAAGCGCCTTAAGCGCGCATTGACCAACGTCGATGCCCCAAACAGCGCCGGTTCTGGCCATAATTTCACTCCCCTAGTATGAAACCAGCATGTGGTCGGCAGTACAAATGCCGCTCAAACGAGGACGCCTTTTTCAGGACCCCCTCTCTATTGTAAGCAATCTATGTGCCAATACTACTAAGAAATCAATTACCCCCTCTCCCTGAGGGAGAGGGGACATTAAATCCGCAAATTTGCAAAACTCCAACTACCGACATTATTTCTATCATTCACTTTATCGTCGTTGTTGGGTAACTGTCAACCTTTTAGGGATAGTCAAGATGGTTATTATGCCTAAGCCAGGAACGCACAAAGCATGAAATATGTCACCCGCCCCTCTATTCGTATCGCAACGCCTCGATGGGATCGAGGCGGCTTGCTTTGCGTGCCGGGTAAAAGCCGAAGAACAATCCCACCGATCCGGCAAACGCCAAGGCGATAATAATCGAATTTATCGATATTATCACCGGCCATTTTGTGAAGGTATAAATGGTATTGATTGCGTAGGTAAGGCCAAAGGCAAAAGCGATGCCCAGCGCCACACCCAGCACGCCGCCCAGGGTGGAGAGTATTATCGCCTCGACCAGGAACTGCCGCAGTATGTCGCGCGGTCTTGCGCCGACGGCCATGCGAATGCCGATTTCCCGGGTGCGTTCGGTCACCGAGACCAGCATGATATTCATGATCCCAATGCCGCCGACGATCAGCGACACGCTGGCGATGGAGCCTAACAGAACTGTCATGACCGTGGTGATGATGCTGAACACATTGGCGACCTCGGAAATATCTCGAATTACGAAATCATCGGCAATCCCCTTGGCAATGCGATGCCGTTCGCGGAGCAAGGTTTTGATTTCATCTTTGGCGTCATCTATGCGGTCGGCCGATCGCGCCGAAACCTCAAGAATATGCACCCAATCAAAAGGAACTCCATATAAGCGTTTTTGCATCGTGGAAATGGGAACCAGCACCATATTATCCTGATCCCCTCCGAAAAGATTTGCTCCTTTAGACTCAAGAACGCCAATGACTTGAAACGGAATGCCTCTAATGCGGATTGTCTGGTCTACGGGATCGGCGGCGGGAAACAGACTGTCGGCGACGGTCTGCCCGATGACGCAAACCTTTGTGGCCGTGTTAAGGTCGCCTTGCGTGAAGAAACCGCCCCGCGAAAGCTGCCAATTGCTGACGGTCAAATACATCGTATTGACCCCGTATATTTCATCCGCGTTGCAATTAAGGTTTCCCGCAATCAATTGACCGCTAAAAAATAGGATCGGCGAGGCGGCCAGCACGGCGGGGCAATCCCTGGCAAGGGCATCGGCGTCGGAGGAGGCCAGGCCGGTGCCGGATCGCTTCCGTTCTCCTCCTCGTGATCGCCACTGGTGATAAATCTGTAACATATTTGTACCCCCCAGAGTTTGAATTTCATTTTGCACCTTTGTGCCGGCCGATTGGCTGACTGAGACCAGCAGAATCACCGCCCATACGCCGATCACGATTCCCAGCACGGTCAAGATGGCGCGCATCTTGTTCTTCGCCAAAGCGCGTAGGGCGACTCGGGTTGTCATCAAGATGTTCATGAAAAGTCTATGCCTGGCGAGTCTTTGATCATTGCGACGGTTTCGCGGAGGCGGCCTCGGCAGCGGTTTTTATGCCCGTGACCACCTTGCTTCCTTCCTTCAGATCGCTGGAAATCAGTTCCGTGTGACGCGAGTCGCTGATGCCGACTTTTACTTCCACCGGCGAAAGCAGCTCGCCGTCGATGATCCAAACGTATTTTTTTTTGCCGTTTTTGGAATCGTCTTTCTTATCGGCCTTGTCATCCGAGTTCTTCTTGTCATCCGATGCGGTTTTGCCGGCTTTGTCATCGGATCTCTTCTTCGCCGCGGATGCATCTTCCTCCTTTTCGTCATCCTCGTTCTTCTTGGCGTCGGATGCGGTTTCCTCGGGCTCATCCTCCGCTTTTAAACCTTCGAGCAATACCAGATGTTTTGGATGGACATATTCGGGCCGCGGATGAAATCGTAACGCCGCGTTGGGAATTTTAAGAATATGATCGTGTTTGTCGATTTGAAAGACGAGGTTGGCGGTCATGCCGGGCAGGAGCTTGAGTTCCGCGTTAGGGGCCTCGACCACCGCCGTGTACGTCACGACAGTTACGGGTACATTTGGCTCGGCAGCCTTCGGACCGAGCCGGACTTGCGTGATTTTCCCCTCGAAGGGCTCGTCCGGATAGGCATCGACCGTGAATTGCACGGGTTGTTTGTTCAACTCTGCCTTGCGGATCAGTCCGATGTCGGCTTCATCCACCGACGCGAGTATATATATCTTCTTCTCCAAATCCGGGGCTACCACGAACATCACCGGCGTTTGGAACTGCGAAGCCAGGGTCTGGCCCGCGTCGACCTTACGGTCGATGACCAAGCCGTCCACGGGCGATAGGATGGAGGTATAGCCCAGATTGGTTTCGGCCGCTTCCAAGATCGCCTTGTTCTGCTCGACGGTCGCCTTGGCGACTTCCACGTTTGCCGTGGCCATCTCGAAATTGGCCTTGGCCAGGTCGAAGTCGCTGTCGGCGATGCCCTTGATGAAGTGATCCAGCCCGGGGATGTCTTTGATTTCGTGAAGTTTCTCCGCGCGCTTGAAATCCCGATCCGTCTGATTGAGCTTTGCCTTGAACTGATCCAGATCGGCCGTAGAGTGGTCCAGCGTGGCCTTGGCCTGCCGGAGTTGGGCCTTATAGACCTGGGGATCGAGCTCCGCCAGAAGCTGATCTTTTTTG
>JBEKIK010000357.1:0-3421 GCA_050011795.1 Thermoguttaceae bacterium
GTTTTTGCTGGTCGATCATCCAGGGAAGAAAATTTCCATGATTGTTCCGCCCGGAGCAAGCTCCGGGACTAAACGATGAATAAAAACCGGTCCTTGATACTTTTTGGATTGTTCGCGCTGGCCGTGCTTGTTGTGGCGGCGGCGCCGTTTTGGGGAATGGAAACGATTCCGGTGGGAGCGTTATGGGGCCGGTCGGACGATGCGGTGAAGATCGACATTCTTTGGAAACTCCGCATTCCGCGGGTGGCGATGGCTTTCTTGGCCGGCGCGGCATTGGCCGTAAGCGGGATGAGTTTTCAGGCCATGTTTCGCAACCCGTTGGCCACGCCGTTTACGCTGGGCATTTCCAGCGGGGCCGCGCTGGGGGCGGCGTTGTGTATTCAACTGGGATGGCAATTTTCCTTGTTGGGGATTCCGGGCGTCACGCTGTCGGCGTTTATGGGGGCGGCGACAACCATCGTTTTGGTTTACACCTTGACGACGCGTGCGCCAAAGGGTTCGACCACGGCCACCATGTTGCTGGCGGGCGTGGCGATAAGTTTCTTTTTTTCCAGCTTAATTCTGTTTTTGCAATACATGAGCGATTTTTCGCGTTCGTTTCGCATGATCCGCTGGATTATGGGCGGTATGGAAAACGTGGTAGATTTCGGCGAGGTGCTGACAGTGCTGCCGTTTGTGCTCACGGGCTGCCTGATAATCGCTTTCCTGACGCACGAGTTGAACCTGATGCTTTTGGGCGAGGATTTCGCGGTCAGCCGGGGCGTGGCAGTAAATTTCACCAGGATGTTGTTGTATTTCGCGGTGTCGCTGATGGTTGGCGCGGTGGTGGCGTTTTGCGGGCCGATCGGGTTCGTGGGGCTGATGGCGCCGCATATTTGCCGGCTGCTGGTGGGAGCGGACCACCGCCGGCTTTTTCCGGCCACATGGCTTTTGGGCGGGACGTTTTTGGTGATCTGCGACAGCGTGGGCCGGACGATCATGGCCCCGGCCGAACTGCCGGTGGGCGTAATCACGGCATTGCTGGGCGGGCCGTTTTTCCTGTGGCTGTTGTTCGGGCGCAAATCGGGATTCCATGAATTATAATACGATTGGAGTGATTATGTTCGGTTTAGAAAATTTTGATCCGGCGGATCCGCAATATGCCACGCGGATAGTGGATGCCATTCTGGCCGAGGGGCGTTCGTGCGGGGCCAGCGATCTGCATTTGCAGCCGACATCGCAGGGATTGGAACTGAAGTATCGGCTTAACGGGGTGCTGGCGCCGGCGGCCGTGTTTTCGGCCAAAATGGGACCGAACATCATTGCCCGGCTGAAGGTCAAAGCCGAACTGTTGACATACCACACGGACCGGCCCCAGGAAGGACGGATCCGCGGGCCGGAAACGGACGTGGAAATGCGGGTAAGCACTTTTCCCACCTTGCACGGCGAAAGGGCGGTGGTGCGGTTCTTCGGCGGATCGAATTTGTATCAGCGACTGGACGATCTTGGACTTCCGGCCGAGGTTTTGACGGCTTTGCGAAATCTGCTGGCGGAGACATCGGGGGCGATCGTCATATCCGGGCCGGCGGGCAGTGGAAAAACCACTACCGCTTATGCATGTTTGCGCGAAATAGCCCAACGGAACTCGGACGCAAGGAGTTTGGTTTCCATCGAGGATCCGATAGAAGTGGCTGTGGAAGGGGTGGCGCAGTCGCAGGTCAATCCGCAAACCGGACTGGACCTGTCTACAGGGCTGCGTTTCCTTATGCGTCAGGACCCGGAGGTGATTTTCGTGGGTGAAATCCGCGATCGAGCCACGGCCGACGCGGCCATGCAAGCCTCGTTGACGGGCCACTTGATGTTGACGACCTTTCACGCCGGCAGCGCGGCCGAAACCGTGAGCCGGCTATTGGATATGGGCATAGAACCTTATATTTTGCGCAGCGGATTGCTGGCCGTGGTCAATCAGCGATTGCTTCGCCAATTGTGCGATTGCGCCCGGGAATCGAACGATGTTGAGGACCGATTAGGTCTTGGAGTTCAACGAGTGCGGCGGGCGGTTGGTTGCGAGGCCTGTCGCGGGACGGGTTTTCAGGGCCGGTTTTTGATTGCAGAATTGGTGGTTTTGATGCGGACTGATCTTGGGCGGGCGGTCCTTTCCCGTGCGGATACGGCGGAATTGGAAAAACTTGCCTTACAGGCTGGGATGATAAGCCGGTGGACCAGGGCATGTCAGGCGGTTGACGCGGGCCGGACGTCGGCGGCCGAAGTCCGGCGGGTCATGGGATTTTCATAATAATTCCAAAATACTACTTTACTTATTTGATAAACATGATATAAATATATAGTTCTCGGGTATGAGAATACGTTTTCCTACAAATATTTAATATTTGAGTAAATGTTCCATGCCCATGAACAGCCTGCCCAATCCACCCCCGATCACGCTCGATCAGCTTACCGCGCTAAACGATGAGATTGCCGCGCTGGTTCGATCAGGCGTTCCCTTAGAGACAAACCTGGCCGAAATCGGCGAAGATTTGCCGGGTTCGCTTGGTAAAATTACCACGTTGTTGGCCGAGCGGGCCAGTCGCGGGGAGTCGCTTCCGCAATTGATGGCTGAATGTTCGGCCCAATTTCCGCCGGTTTACCGCGCGGTGGTCGAGGCCGGGCTGCGAGCGGGGCGTTTATCGGCGGCATTGGAATCTCTGTCCGGCAGCATCCGCCGCCTGGTCGAAACCAGGCGGAGCGTGATCTCAGCGGCCTTGTACCCTTTTTTGGTGGTAATTCTGGGCTGGTTGAGTTTTGCCTTTTTTTCCTTCACGCTTGCCCCGAAGTTGGCCGCAGACTTTACGGCATTACAAGTGCCCGGGCGCGGGGTTTTTGTGTTCTTGGCCTGGGTGGGACGCGGGGCGATTTATTGGGGACTCGGGGTGCCGATTTTGCTAGTGATCCTGGCTGCATTAGTCTGGCAAGGATCGCACCGTGCCACGTGGATCGGGGCAACCGGTCTGGGCCGACTTGCCGCGAATATGCCTTGGTTCGGGTCGATGTTAAGATGGTCGCGGAATGCCGCTTTTGCCGACATACTGGGGCTGCTGGTGGAAAACTCCGTGCCCATGCCCGAGGCCCTTTTGCTGGCCGCCGAGGCCTCCGGGGATAAGCGACTGATCGATGCCGCCCGGTGTGCGTCCGAAATGGTGAAAGGCGGACAAAGCCTTGTTGGGCACGACGGGCAATTGACCGCGTTTCCGCCGTTGTTGCGCTGGCTGTTGCCCGCGGCCTCGCAGAAAAACATCCTTGTGCCGGCCTTAAAACACGCCGCCGAAATGTATAACCGCCGGGCTGAACATCAAGCCGACCTGCTTCGGGTGTTTACGCCCGTGGTTTTGACCGTGTGCGTTTCCGGCGTGATAACGTGTTTATATGCCTTGACTTTGTTTGT
>JBEKIK010000358.1:0-3411 GCA_050011795.1 Thermoguttaceae bacterium
CGAAAGCCTGAAAAAGCTTCGCCATAAGGCCGACATCCTCGTGGTTTCGGCCACTCCGCACGAGGCTTTGCAGCGGGAATGGGAGGAACACGATCTCACGCAGTATTTAGCGGCGATTGGCGGGCAAGAGATCGGCACCAAGAAAGAAATGCTCGCCGCAGCGGCCAAGTATCCCCACAAGCATGCTTTGATGATCGGCGACGCACTGGGCGACTACCAGGCTGCCCTGGCCAACAAAGCCTTTTACTTTCCCATAAATCCCGGCGCGGAAGAAGCCAGTTGGAAACGATTTTTCGAAGAAGGCATAGACCGTTTCCTATCCGGCAATTTTACCGACGACTACCAGAAGCAACTTCTTGCGGAATTTGATAGTTATCTGCCCGAACGACCGCCGTGGCCGGTTGAATAATGAATACTGAATAATAAACTAATATATTTACTGAATCCTGAACCCCGAACCCTGAACCCTATATGAAAAAAACTGACTTTGGACTCATCGGACTGGCCGTGATGGGCGAAAACCTGGCTTTGAACATCGAAAGCCGGGGTTTCAGCATCTCGGTTTACAATCGAACCACAAGCAAAGTAGACGACCTGTTGGCCGGCCGCGCTAAAGGCAAAAAATTCGTCGGCTGCCATTCGCTCGAAGAGTTTGTCAACAGCCTGGCTACGCCACGGAAGGTGATGCTGATGGTCAAGGCCGGACCGGCAGTGGATGAATTCATCGAAAAACTCATTCCCTTGCTCTCGCCCGGCGACGTGATCATCGACGGCGGCAACACGCTTTTCAGCGACACCGAACGGCGCACGCGATACGTCGAATCGAAGGGACTGCTGTACATCGGCACGGGCGTATCGGGCGGCGAAGAAGGCGCATTGCTTGGCCCCAGCATGATGCCCGGCGGCAGCGAAAAGGCCTGGCCGTTGGTCAAGCCGATTTTTCAGGCGATATCGGCCAAAGTCGGTCCAAAAGGCGACATTCCCTGTTGCGAATGGGTCGGTCCGCGCGGGGCCGGCCATTATGTGAAAATGGTCCACAACGGCATCGAATACGGCGACATGCAACTTATTTGCGAGGCCTACTGGATGCTGAAAAACGCCCTGGGACTGGGCAACGACGAATTGTACGGTGTTTTCCAGCAGTGGTATCAGGGCGAATTGAACAGCTACCTCGTGGAAATCACACGCGATATTTTCAGCGTGAAAGATCCTGACGGCGACGGTTTTCTGGTGGATAAAATTCTCGATACGGCCGGGGCCAAGGGCACGGGCAAGTGGATGAGCCAATTGGCCCTGGATCTGGGCGTGCCCAGCACCTTGGTCACCGAGGCGGTCTACGCCCGATGCCTATCGGCCATGAAAGACTCCCGGGTGCGGGCAAGCCGCGTGTTGAAAGGACCGTCGGGCAGATACGCCGGCGACAAAAAAGAGTTTATCGAGCAGATCCGCCAGGCCCTGTATGCCTCGAAGATTTGCAGTTATGCCCAAGGCTACGTGCAGATGCAGGCCGCGGCCAAAGAACACGACTGGCCGCTTAACTTCGGGCCGATCGCACTTTTGTGGCGGGGCGGGTGCATCATCCGGGCGGTGTTTCTGGAGCGCATCAAAGAGGCCTTCGACGCCAATCCCAAGCTGGAAAATCTGCTCTTGGCGCCGTACTTTACCGAGGCGGTCGCCAAGGCCCAGCCGGCATGGCGAAACGTGGTCAAGACGGCAGTCGAATTAGGTATTCCCACACCCGCATCTTCCGCGGCCTTGGCTTATTTCGACGGATATCGCTCCGAACGCTTGCCCGCCAATTTGTTGCAGGCCCAACGCGATTATTTCGGCGCACACACATATAATCGTGTAGATAAGGAAGGCATTTTCCATAGCGATTGGATACGTTTGCGGAAACCGCCAAAATAAATGTATATGTTGGAGCGGCAGTTAAACTGCCGCCCCAACAATAATTTACTTGTTCCCACGCCGGAGCGTGGTAACGAGAAAATTTTGAACCCCAAACCCTTTTACGATGGATGAAAATACAATGTCCTCCGAATATCTTGACCAACTTTTTGGATTGACCGGTCAAACGGCGGTAGTTATCGGCGGGGCCGGAGTGCTGGGCGGGGCGCTATGCGCGGGATTGGTCCAGGCCGGGGCCAGGGTGATTGTCGCCGACGTGGCCGACGATCCTTGCAAGGCCCGCGTGGCAGAATTGAAAAAACTCGGCGGCAAGGCCGATTATGTTCTGGTCGACGTCACCTCGCGCGGGTCGATCGAAAACTTGCTATCCAAATCCATCGATCTGGCCGGCCGAGTGCATATTCTGGTAAATTGCGCAGGCGTAAATGCCGGAACCAATTTTCTCGACGCCACCGACGCCGATTGGGATCGCATTTTGACGATCAATCTTCGCGGCGTTTTCCAGGCCTGTCAAGTCTTCGGCCGTCACATGGTCGATAACGGCGGCGGCTCGATCGTCAACATCGGCAGCGTGACTTCGCATCTACCGCTGTCGCGGGTGTTCGCTTATGCGGCCTCGAAGGCGGGCGTGCTGAACCTATCGCGAAACATCGCCCACGATTTCGGCCAAAAAGGCGTACGCGTGAACGTGATTTGCCCAGGCTTCTTCCCTGCCGAGCAAAACCGCAAACTGCTCACCAAAGAACGCGTGGAAAGCATTATGAGCCACACGCCTATGAAGCGTTACGGCGAGCCCGAAGAACTCGTCGGCGCATTGCTGCTTTTGGTATCGCCCAAGGCCGGCAGTTTCATCACCGGCGCCCCCATCAACGTCGACGGCGGATTTACCGCCGCATGGCTGTAAAACCAATTTGTTGGGTCGGCAGTTGAACTGCCGCCCCATCTATAAAATCGCGACCGTTGGTCGCGATTTTGGATTATGAACAAAATTCGCTATAGCCAAAACAGTTGACTATCTAGAAAATTGAGGGGATAATATCTATATGAGTATCATCGACACGAATATCGAACTTAGCGAGGCAGTTCGCTTTGCATTAACGCGCAAGGCCGATCCTGCTGTATTGAAACACATCGAAGAGGAGTCCGCTCGTATCCGAGAGGAGCTTCGCAGGAGACACGGCCTGACGAACGTTGCGGTCGATCTTATTAGAGAAGTCCGTGACGAATGAAGATTGTCTCTATGTTGCGCTCGCGGATCGAGAGGGATGCAATCTTGTCACTGCGGATGCTCGACTAATCAACTCGCTACAGAAAGATCGGCCATTCATCGTCGGGCTATCCTCTCTTTGATACTTCTGCCGCCAAAGTCTGAAAACGCCCTCAAAAGCTATGCCCAAGAGTCAAATTCCCGGCCGGTTTATCGATGATTATTATGTTTTTTGGGGATGATTGTTTTTTTGACTGGTTTAATCTACAATCATGTTCTTGCTGCTTGATTTGATT
>JBEKIK010000359.1:0-3408 GCA_050011795.1 Thermoguttaceae bacterium
GCCAGTTCCAGGCAGTGGCCAGACCCACGATAAGCGCCAGGGCTAACATGCCGCTCATCCATACGCTGCGGGTCAGGGTGGCGTAAATCGCCGCAAAAAACAAGAGATAAAGCGGGATCATCAGCAATTGGCGCGGCCGGTTCAATCGCGGCCAAATCATCAGCGCAGCCCCCAGGCATATCGACAAGGCGATTCCATTGCTTACAGGATTTAAAAACGGTCCCCGTGCCCGGCCCACGAACTCCGCCGTGGCCGAATTGGCGCTGGTTGCAATGTATCGAGGAAAAACCAGATCCCAGGCTTGAAAATACTCCGCCAGCGACGTTATCGCCAAATATGCGCCAAAGACCGTTAAGCAAATAAAAATCGTCAATATGCTTCTTTCACTGAATTTGGTCTGGCGCACGATCCAATACATGCAAAACGGCATGAGATAGTAAATTATCAGCCACGCTACCGGTTGATAGTTCAAATAAGCGTAGTCGCCCGAAAACGTGCTTACGACCATCATGCCCGTAAACAAACACAACAATATCTCCGCTTTGCCCAATGGTTTAGGATCGGCCCAACCCCATCGCCGCCAAAGGAGATACTGCCCCACAAGAACGACGAGCAATACGCGTTCGGCCGTCACCGGCACAGGGCCTAGAGTAATTTTGAAGAATTCCACGCTGAAGCAGGCGCCGGCCAACATCACGGCCAGGCATCCGGCCAAAAGCCCTCCGCGGCGCAAAAGAATAACTCCCCAAATCAAGCCGGCAACGCCAAGAATAATAGCGACGATTTCCATAGTATTAAAGTTTAGCCCCGACATTCGCGCCCGGCGAATTTTGCGCCACGTTCGGCACAAGTGCCGCGGCTAAACCGGATATAAATAAATAGTTTGTAGGGATGTTATGATGCCATTTATCAACATCTATCGCCTAGCGCGGCCTAAAGCCGCAACCAAACCGCGACCAGTGGTCGCGGCTTTACATACTGAACAAACTAATCACAATGCACACAAAATGCGCTCAAATCTCGACACACAGATTCTCACCACCTTCCGCCTTCCGCCCTTGTCGGCTACAATTGCGGCATGAATGCAATTTGTCTGGTTTTCGATCGACTGCACGCTGGCTACCTTGGCGCTTACGGCAATACCTGGATAGAAACGCCCGCGGTGGATCGCCTTGCCAGCCAATCGTTCCTTTTCGATCAGGCGCTGATCGATACGCCCGACTTGGATCGCCTTTACCTTTCTTACTGGCAGGGCCGGCACGCCCTTGCGCCGGACATTTCGCCCGGCGATTGTCCATCGCTGCCCGGGTGTTTGCGCGAACTGGGCGTTGCCACCGCGCTGGTGACCGACGATCCGTTGGTGGCCAGGCATCAGTTGGCGGTCGATTTCGATGAAATTATCGAGATCGACCCGCCTTGGGAATGTCGCGTCACGGAGCGGATCGAGCAAACGCATTTCGCCCAATGTTTTTTGCAGATAATCGATTATCTGCAACGGGCGCGCGAACCGTTCATGTTGTGGTGTCATCTATCCGGGCTGGGCACGACGTGGGACGCGCCCCTCTCGTTTCGCCGCGCTTACAAGGACGAGGGCGATCCCGATCCGCCCGACGGGGCCGAAATCCCGGAGCAGATTTTGGCCGAAGATCACGATCCGGACGAACTATTGGGCATTGTACATTCCTATGCCGGCCAGGTGTCGTTGTTGGATTCCTGCCTGGAGGCCTTTTTGGAGTTTCTCAAAGACTTGAAGGCCGCCGAGTCGCTGTTGCTTGCACTCAGTTCCTCGCGCGGCTTTCCGCTGGGCGAGCACCGCCGCGTGGGACCGTGCGGCGAGGCTTTGTACGGCGAACTGGCGCAAATGGCGCTAATGCTTCGCTTTCCCGACGGCACGGGCGCGGCGGCGCGGAGTCAGACGCTTGTCGAGCCGGCCGATATTTGGGCGACGTTTTCCGAATGGTGGCAAAATCGTCCGGCGCCCGCTTCGCCCACCGCCGCAAGTCTGATTCCGGTGGTGCGGCAAGACGCTCCCGCGCCGCGCGATCGATTGTGCATTGCCGGCAGCGGCGCTGAGCGGGCTATCCGCACCCCGGCATGGTATTTGCGCGCGGCAAGCGAAGGCGAGTTGTACGTCAAGCCCGACGACCGCTGGGAAGTCAACAACGTATCGAACCGCTGCCTGGAAGTCGTGGAATGTCTGCAAGACGCACTGCTTCAGTACGAACAGGCCGTCAAAAGCGGAAGCGTCGCCGACCTGCCGCCCTTAAGCGATGTATTGATCCACGGCCTGGGATAATGCAATGTCTCAATCACGAAACCTCTCGGCACAAGTGCCGAGGCTAAACATTTTGACTCGCCACACAAATTCTGCCCATTCATTCCATATTATCTTGTTTATCATAAATTTCACTTTTTTCATACTTGTACAAGTGCGTGAGAGCCTCAAAAAACCTGGAATTCAGCAAATCTGGGGTGGTGAGATAAAGGCGCTTCTCTATATAATCCCCGCCTCATTGTTTCATTGAAGTTGTGCGTTCGCCATACGCGCCGTCGATTCACTTTGCGCGGCATCGGCGTCTCGCATTGGGTCACACTGGCGTTTCGCCAGTGCCAACTATTCACTGCTCTAGCGTTTACGGCAAACAACAAAAGAAGATTGCGATGCTCGGACACGGACGTCCGAAAACGTTACGAAAATTTATCTTTGCATCAGTCCGACCAGCGGCGGAGTGTTGGAGGAAAAACTGCGCGCGGGCGGCCCTTCTGGCATTTCTCACCTTCATGCCGTTTATGGCCCAGGCCGAGGAACTTCGCCTTCGCGTGGCTTGGGGCGGCGGACGCGAACGGCAGTGGCAGGGGATCGTCACACTCAGCGAAGGACGTTTCGCCGAACCAAAGCCGTTGGGCATCGAGGCCGACGAACCCGCCTCGATGTATCTGGACCATGGCGGCCAAATCGACCGACAGAGGCTGATTATCCGCCAGCGCAGTTCCCGGGCGTACGACGGTTTTGACGTCTCGATCGACGCCCCGCTTTCGGCCCGCTGCACGATCCAACTGACCGCCGCCGATGCGCTCGATCGGCCGTTGACGGTCGAAATGCCGTTGAGCGACGTAGTGGAGGAGTTCGTCAACAAGGACCTGGACGGACAAGGAAACCGGCTGTTGGCGACCCGTGCGCCGGGCGATCAAGTGCGCGTGGATATTACCCGCGATTCGCTGGTCTTTACTCCGGGCGAGACGTTTCGGTTCACTGCCCGGCCGCATTTGCTGCCCTTGCCCGAGGGAACGAAGGTCCGGCTCAAAGTGCAATTGCTCCCGGTCGCCGGGGGCAAGGAACTATGGTCCTCGCAGTACGACGTGCAAGTCGGTCGCGAGGCCTCGATCCCCATCGAACTGGCCTTGCCC
>JBEKIK010000360.1:0-3404 GCA_050011795.1 Thermoguttaceae bacterium
CCGGTCGTCGAGCACCAGAATATCGAATCCAAGAATATTGGTTTGCAGGGCCAAGGCCTGGCCGATGTGGCCGCCGCCGACGATCAAAAGCAGCGGATTGGGAATCAGCGGCTCTACCAGTACTTCCAGATGCTGCCCTTGCGGGGATGAATCTGCAACAAAGATTCCTGTTTCCTCCTCTCGCAGAACGGATCTAATGGACTCAGCGTTGGGAAAACCGAATTCAGAATGAATCGCACTTTCGGCTAAAAACCGGACTTCCGTCTCAGGCTGCTTCTCGCCGCGGATCGTGGTCAGCAATACGCCTCGTTGGCGGTGTTCTCGGGCTTCTGACGCGGCTCGATAGGCCGCCCTCTGTCTGGCCGCGATCGGATCGATCAGCACGCGCATCATTCCCCCGCAAATCGGATTCTTATCGCTAACTGCACTGCCTTCCAAGTTGAAGTCGAATACGAGCGGACGTCCGATTTTAATAGCTTCGATGGCCGTGCGCTGTGCCTGGGCTTCGACCGCGCCGCCGCCGATAGTGCCCCGGATCGCGCCGCCGGAATCGATGATCGCTTTTGCGCCCGCTTTGCAGGGCGTGGAACCCACGGTTTTGAGGACCGTCGCCACCGCGAAATCACGGCCGCGATCGCACTGTTGGGCAACGGCTCGATGAATGTCCTTGGGCTGGCGGATAATCATGGCGATTTTTGTTATTCCCGATCAAGCTTGCGCATTTTCCGGCAATCGGATCGGCATCCGGCGGATACGGGCGCCGGTGGCATGAAATACTGCGTTGGCAATCGCCGGGGCGATGGCGATGATGGGTGTCTCGCCGCCGCCGGCGCTGGCCAGATCGGGTCGGTTGAGGCAGTGTATATCGAGTTCCGGCAAGTCGTTAAAACGAGGCACGAGGTAGTGCTTGAAATTAGGATTTTGTATCTTGCCGTCTGCAAACTGCATTTCCTCGCGCAGAGCCGGTCCCAGTCCCATGATGACGCAGCCTTGCACCTGGGCACTGAGATTGTCGGGGTTTAAGATCGTGCCGCATTCGAAGACTTCGCACACGTGGCGCAGCAAGATACGGTTTTGCTCCCGGTCGACGGCGATTTCGGCACAGGCCGCCACGAAAGAGTTTTTTTCCGTTCCGCACGCCAGGCCCACGCCGACATCGGGTTGTTTTTGCTTTACCCTCTCGCGCCAATTGAACCGCTTGGCCGCCTCTTCCAGCACCGCGCGCAAGCGCGGATTATCGAGATGAGCGAGGCGGAATTCCAGCGGATCGGCGCCCGCTGCCGCGGCCAGTTCATCCATGAAACATTCCCTGGCGAAATTGTTGGCCGTTGCCGCCAGCGCCCGGTATGAACTTTGTCGCAGCGGCGAATCGGAAGGCACGAATCGGCAATCGACCTTGGCTATCCGGTAAGGCGTGTTAATCGCCGACGGACCGGAGTTGACGTTAATGAAATGCCAGGCCGTGATCTGGCCTTTAGGATCCAGCCCGGCTTCGATGTCGATAACCGCCGCCGGACGGAAATAAGCCCAGGTGAATTCTTCCTCGCGAGTCCACTTGAGCATTACGGGCCGCCCGGCCGCCTTTGCCAGCCTTGCAGCCTCCACTACGGCCTCGCTGGAGTGTTTTCCGCCGTAACCGCCGCCGAAATCGGGCACAATCACGCGCACGCTCTCGTTGGGCAGGTGGAAGGTGCGAGCCAATTCCCCGCGGCAGCCAAACGGATTTTGCGATCCGGTCCAGACCGTCAGCTTGCCGTCGTCCCACTCGGCCAGTGCGGTACGAGTTTCCAACGGCGCATGTTGAACGTAGGACACATGGTAAGTCTGCTTGAGAACTTTGCCGGCATTGGCCAGTTCCTCGGCAAATGGGTTCTTTGGCATATCGCCCCGCACGCGACTGCGCAGGTGGTCGAACACTTCCCGACTTGACGGCTCATGAGCAGGCTCCCACTTGGCGGACTGGGCAATTGCCTCCAGGGCCTTCCGGGCCTGATGCGTCGTGGGCGCGGCCACGCCCACGAATTGGTCGTCCTGTACTGCCACTACGCCTTTCATTGCCTTAGCTCCTTCCAGGTCGATTGAGGCGAGCTTAGCGCCGTACGACACCGGGCGAAGGACTTTTCCGTAAAGCATGTCGGGACGCACGATGTCGGATGGATATTTATGCGCGCCGGTTACCAAGTCGCGGCCATTCGGGCGCGGGACCGAAATGCCGAGTATCTTCCACTCTTTGAGGGGTGTTATCGTGATATCAGTCGGCGGGGCCTGCTCAAAGGCTGCGCCAAATTCATCGCTTTGGGCCAGTTCGGCATAGCTCAGCGTGCGCCCTGAGGCGGCGTGTATAATTTTGCCATCGCGCACTTCCACATCGTCGGGATTCACTTTCCAGCGATCGGCAGCAATTTGTACAAGACCTTGTCGGGCAGCAGCGGCACCCTTGCGCACGGGCGGCACGGTTAACGGGGTGGTCATACTGCCGGCAGTGATCCCGTCGTCCGGCACTAGACTCGTGTCGCCCATCACCAATTCCACCTGGCTTACGGGCACGTGTAATTCTTCGGCGGCGGCCTGTGTTAGTTCCGTGCGGGCGCCCTGTCCACCTTCCACTTTTCCGGTCATGACGGTGATTTTGCCGTCCTTTGCGATGTGAATTCGCTGTGAGATGTGTTGCACGCGGCCCATTTCACGCCTGCCGCCGCGTTGCCCTAGAACCGTGCCTGCGCTGACTGTAATGAGCAAGCCCGCGCCAAGCACCTTCACAAAGCCGCGGCGGCTGATGCCGAAGTCGTAGCCGACCTCTTCGATGGGTTCTTGGTATTCCGCTTCTAAATATTCATTGGAATCCAGTTTTGTGGTCATAGTTTTTACCTCCCGGCTTGCGCCGCCCGTTGGATCGCTTTCTGGATTTTCGGAAAGCCGCAGCAGCGGCACAAATGTTTTTCCATGCCTGAACGAATTTCGGCATCCGTTGGATTGGGCCTGTCGTTGAGCAAGTCAACCGATGCCATGACCATACCCGGAGTGCAATAGCCGCACTGGAAGGCGTTCTCTGCGAGAAAGGCTTCTTGCACGGGATGCAGCTTGCCGTCTTTGGCCAAGCCCTCGATAGTCAGGATAGTTTTTTTGTCCGCATCTTCCACAGTCGTGATGCAGGAGAATGCGGCTTTGCCGTCTAAGAGCACGCTGCATGCGCCGCATAGCCCTTCGCCGCAGCCGTATTTGGGGCCGGTCAGTTGCAGGTCCTCTCGCAGCACTTCGAGCAAGGGCCTGTCAGGATCGGTGGTCACGGTCTTCGATTCGCCGTTGACAGTGAAAGTGAAAGTTTTATCCACGAGAGTTCCTCCTTTTACATTATTTTCCGACTTTTGTCGCTGTTCTCCCGCCATTATACAGGATCAATCCCG
>JBEKIK010000361.1:0-5074 GCA_050011795.1 Thermoguttaceae bacterium
TTTTCCAGCAGCTCGACTTGCTCTCTGCCAAGGGCCTGCCAGTCGGGATCAAATGCCACAACGCAATCGTAATCGTACATGGCTTCGCGGGTGGAAGGGAATTTGGCGAGGATTTTGCCCTCCTGCGACATCCCTTCGCCGCCGGTCTGCAAGAGCACGTCAAGGGTGGTCGAGCGATCGCGGTGCCACAGGGTGCGGAGAAAGTGATAATCGCGCATCGGCCCGCCGGCCAGGAGCAAGACGTGGTTTTTGCGATCGACGATCTCGATTTCGGCTTCGCGGAAGTTATCGTTTGGATTTTGATCGCCGGCCGCATCTTGCACGCGGAAACAGATTGTGCGGCGTCCGAGTTCCTCGGGATTCAATTCGAACTTGACGGGCAGGATTTCGCCGTCGGCGCCGAGCGTGACTTGTTGGGTATCGAGCACCATGCCCGTGCCTTCATCCGCGGCCCGGGTTCCGGCCGGCCGGGAAAGAACCTGCACCGTAACCACCTCGCCAGCCATGTGCCCGGCCTGGAGAAAACCCGTTATGGTATAATGATCGCCCGGATACGCCCGGGCGGGCACGATGAGGTCGCTTACGCGTACGTTTTTCGGTTGCTTGTCGGATCCCAGTCCCACGGTAAAAACGGGCATCTTGGCTTCGCGGGCCAATTCCAAGGCGGCATCGGGCGAGATGCCGGCATTCTGGCCGCCGTCGCTAAAAAGTACAATACCGGCAAGCGGCGAACCTCGTTCCTTTTGAATCAAATCTCTTAGCGCCTGCCCCAGCCGGGTTTCGGTTCCGGAAGGAGCGAGGATTTTCTCCCAATCGGGCGCGTTTTCGGCATCGGCGCTTGCCTGCCGGTCGGAATCGGTTTTAGTTTCATCCGATAAATTTGTGCCGGCGGCGTTTTTATCGGCGACAGGCTCCACAAGCTTGTTCAACGTCACGGCGCCGTTGGTTTTCAGATCGTCGTTGAACAGGTAGATCGAAATGTCGTGTGTTTTTCGGAGTTGCGCGAGAAAATCAGTCTCCTCGAGCATCGAGGCCACTTGATGCAAGCGGCTGTCGGCGCCGGAGTGCGCCGCTGCCGATCGACCATGCTGCGCATTGTGCCCGTCAGTGTCCTGTATGCCGGCCGGTGTTTTGACCGGCTCCAATTCGCCGGCGCTGAGTCCCATGCTCAAACTGGTATCCACGAGCAGTACGGCCTTGGAATTGCGGACTACTTCGCTTTCCAATCGCCAATGGGGCTGCAAAAACAAAATCAAAAGACCGAGAAATGCCGCGGTCCGCAGGACGGTCAGAATCCAACCCACTAGCGCCGGCAGTTCGACCGAGTCGCGGCGATACATATATCGCACGAAGAGCATGATTGCCAGGCACGCTGCGATAGGCAGAATCCAATCGGAATTCGATTGAATGCGTCCCCATTCGAACGTGGTGCGGGCGGCGCCCTGGGCTGCAAGCGGCAAGCCGTAGTGGATCATCGCGCACCTCCAGCCGCCCTGGCGGCGTGCGAGGCGCCGGGATGATAGCTCGACGAGTTGGCAAGAATCTTCTCGATTAAAAGCAACAACACCAATGCGTACAAGATGACCTCGCTCAGATCGTAGCCGGCCGTTTCATCCGCCGCCGATTGGAACATCGATGCCTGCTCATATTCGTACTTCAATCCCTTTAACCGCTCTGCCAATTGGCTCTTGTCCAAGGCTGCCAGGTTGCCCTCGGTCGGATCCACGTTAAAAGGCGCCGCATCGGCCGTGGCCGTGGGCGAGGCGCCTTCCCGCGGAGTGACGAATCGGACTTGCGCCTGGTATTTGGCCGGATCGAGCGAAAGCTCCAGGGGTTCGCCGACTAGCCGCGTACCCTCGGTCGAGTCTCGCCGCGAAAGGTAAGCCTGCAAATCCTGCACGACCACGACGAAACTCGGATTCCGCGCCCAGTTATTCCAGGCCGGGGCGGCCGTGGTCAAAAACACCACTGCCCGGCCCTTGCCGAAAGCCTGTTCCACCACCAGCGGCGCGCCGTTTCGGAGCCGGGCGAGTACGCGGACGGTCGAATCGGGCGCGGGTTGCCAATCCTCGGGCATGGCAAAGTAGCGCTGCACCATCACGGTTTGCAAAAAGGTGTTGCGCAGTTCGGCGAATATGCGGAAAATAAAATGTTTTTCGACCTGCACGTCCGGGGCGGTTTCCAGCCGATCGATGGGCAGTTCGGCTGGACCTTTCAGGGGCAGTGGAAAAAGTCCTTTGCCGTTGCGGTACAATTCATCGTTGAAAAATTTGGATTGGCACTGCTCGCCCAGGAAGAACGCCACTCCGCCGCCCGCAGCCGCGTATTGTTCCAGTGCCTTAATGGCCGACTTATCCAACCGGTCGACGTTCGCCAGCATAACGGCCGCAAAACTATCCAGCGGCTTGAGGCTGAGGAATCGGGGCGTTTCCAATTGCGGGCGCAAACCGGTGCGCACCGATCCGCCCGGGGCCGCGGCCCAGTTCAGAAATTGAGCGTCCCGGGCTTGCGGATCGCCGTCGATTATTAGTAGGGGCACGTCGTTGGGCAGATCGATCGTACAAAAACGGTAATTGTCCGCGGCCACGGAGTCGCTTTCCAGCCGAGCGGTTATTTCGTGCGATCCTTCGGATGGAAAATTCACCTGGAATCGCTGTTTGATCGTTTTACCCGGCGGAATTTCCGAAAAAATGAGCGATGGCCGCGCATGGCCGTCTTCGACCAGGGCCAGCGACACGTCCTTGGCCGGCGTATTGCTGAAATTAGTAACCGCCGCGTCCATGAACCACGGCACGCCGGCCGCGCGGATCCCTTCTTCGGGCTTGAGATACGCAACGGCCAAATTTGGACGCACTTGATCGATGCAACTGACAAGGCGGATTTTTTCGCTTTCCGCGGATTGCCATTCTTGAAGCAATTTTTTCGCGTCGGCCGGATCGTTCCAATCTTTCACTCGGAAATCGGAAATGAGGTACAAAATCCGCCGTTCGTCATCAGGCTCGCCCAACATCTGATTCACTGCCCGCAAGGCCTCGGCCGGTCCGGCATTGGTTTGCGAAACCTCGATGTTTTTGAGCGTCTCGGCCAATTTGCCGGCGAAATCATTGCCCAGGCGATAATTGATCAAGTCATTTTGCGAGGAACGCCGCCCGCGGGCATGAGAGAAAGGCAGCAGCGTGAACACCTGAGGCTGCACCTGCCGGGCGGCCTCGGCCCCGATGCGCTGGATTACCCGCTTGGCCTCGGCAAAGGCGGTGGTATCGTCCCAATGGTCGGACATGGAAAAGCTGTCGTCCAGCAGGATTACGTGATGCGTTTTCGTTCCGCCCAGCAGACTGCCCCAATAATGACGAAGCATGGGCTGTGCAACCAGCAAAACGATCGCCGCGATTGCCGCCATTCGCAAAAGCAGCAAAAGTAATTGCTTCAGCAGGATCCAGGTGCGATGCTTCTTTTGACTTGCCAACAGGAATTCCATCGCCGCCCAGTCCACTCGACGATGCCGCATCATGTTGATCAAATGGATCAACACCGGCAAGCCGATGATCGGCAGCCCCCAGAGCAGCAATGGATGTACAAAAGTCGGCATATTGTTTTCAACGCGAAACCGCAAGCGGTTTATTTTCTTTGTTTCCCCAATCTATTGCTCAAAAACGCGGCCAAGGCGGCGTCCAGCGGCTGGCTGGTGCGCAATTGAACGTAGTCGGCCTGATACCGCGAGCAACCCAGGCGGACTTCCTCAAGATACTCGTCGAGGGCCGCCAGATATCCTTCCCTTAGCGCGCGGGGATTGCAACGAAGCTGATCGGCCATTTCCAAGCCCTCGAAACGCGTCGGTCCGGTAAAGGGAAAATCCAATTCGTCGTCGTCGAGCACGTGGAACACAATAATGTCATGCCCGCGGCTGCGCAACAATCTCAAACCTTTGAATAATCCTTCACGCTCAACGAGCAAATCCGAAAGGAGCACCATCAAACCGCGGCGGGGATAGTTTTCGGCCACGTTGCGGAGAATTTGGTAAAGGTTGGTTTTGTTCCGCGGCGAGCAGATTTCCATGGCCTGGAGGATCGAGTCCAGGTGGTTCCGCTTGGTTCTCAGCGGCACGGTCATGCGCACGGCGTCGTCGAAGGCCGCGCAGCCCACGGCGTCTTGTTGCCTGAGCAATAGGTAGGCCAGGCTGGCGGCGATGCTGCAGGCGTATTCGTACTTGTTCATCGCGCCCTTGCCGTAGCGCATGCTGCCCGATACGTCGACCAGCAGCGTACAGCGGAGGTTGGTGTCCTCCTCGAACTGCTTGACATAGTAGCGGTCCTGCTTGGCCCAGACTTTCCAATCGACGTAGCGCAGGTCGTCGCCGTAAGTGTACTAGCGGTGCTGGCGGAATTCGATCGACTGCCCAAAGTACGGACTGCGGTGCATTCCGGATAAAAATCCTTCGACCACGTACCGCGCCCTAAGATCGAGCCTGGCGATCCGCTTGATCGCTTCAGGATGCAAAAATGTTTTGGAATCGCGGGTCATTGGTTAGCTCGTCTTCGCGGCTGGGGGTGATTGCCAGAATCCGGTCGATGATTTCGTCGGGCGTGACGCCTTCGCTTTCGGCCGTGAAACTCAACACCAGCCGATGCCGCAGCACCGGCTTGGCCAGCGATTGAATGTCTTCGCAGGTAACATAGGTGCGGTCGAGCAGAAGCGCCCTGGCCTTGGCGCCCAGGATCAAAAACTGCACCGCCCTGGGTCCGGCGCCCCAGCCGAGTTGGTCGGCGACGAACTCCGGCACGCCCGGCTCGCGGACCCGGGTTTGACGCACCAGGGCCAAGGCGTAGCGAATAATGTGATCCGATACCGGGACCTCGCGGACAATGCGCTGCAATTCCAGGATCTCAGAGGCGGTCAACACGGTCTCGATGTTATCGACCTGCAAGCACGTGGTTCGCCTGGCGACCTCGAATTCCTCCTGAAAACTGGGATATTTCACGAAGACCTTGAACATGAAACGATCTTGTTGCGCCTCGGGCAGGGGATAAGTGCCTTCCTGCTCGATGGGATTCTGCGTGGCCAGGACGAAGAACGG
>JBEKIK010000362.1:0-3386 GCA_050011795.1 Thermoguttaceae bacterium
GGGGCCAAGGCCGCCACGGGGAATCAGGGTGCGAGTCAAGAACGATCGCGCCGGTGATTTCGCCGCGTCGGAGCAAGTCGCAGAGCATGGTGGTCACCACTCCGCCGCTTGCGCCGGCGCTGCGCAGGGCTGGGCTGCGGGCGTGGGCCGCGCGAATGCGGCGAATGGGACCTAGTTCCCGGCTTTGGATGGGCGAGTCGCCGGCCGAAGCCCGCACTTCCGCGAACGATACCCGCTTGCCTGGACATGCGGCGGTGCACAATCCGCAGCGAATGCAGGCTTCCGGTTGAACGGCGGCGGGCAGGCAGGCTTCGTCGATTGCCCGAAACTCGAATACGCCCGACGGGCAGACTCCGGCGCACGTTCCGCAACGGGTGCAGAGATTCGTTTCCACCACGTCGCGAATAAGTTCCTGCCAGGGACCCGCGCCCGGCGGGCGCTGGCACACGAAAAACTGCCGGATGCCCAGTTCGCTAAGCGGAGTATTCGCGGCGATGCGCTCCACTAGCGGATCCAAGCGCCTGAGCAACCGCGGCCCCACCGGAATAAAAAGCGTGCTCTCGTGGCGTTTGAGTTCCAAACCCGCGGCGTGGAGCAGGCTTTTAACCTCGCGGGTCGAGGGGAAGCGGTGAGGCCCTTCGCCATGATTGGGCAGAAACAATTCGTAAATTCTAAGCGGCAGTTCGGCCGCGGCGGGCGGACAACTCAGCACCAGGCGGCCGCCCGGCTTGAGCACGCGGGCCAACTCCATTAAAAATCCCAGCGGATCGGGCGCATGCTCCAGGGTCTCCAAGGAAAGGATAAAGTCGAACTGGCAATCGGAAAAAGGAAGAGAAAACAGATCGGTTTTGATAAAAGTCTCGTCAGGATAGCGCTGGCGGGCCTTGGCGATCAAGCGCGGAGAGACTTCGGCATTGACCAGTTCCAGGCCCGGGGCAAGGCGTCTGAAGTAATCCACGGCTTCGCCGTTACGGCTCCAAATATTGAGCGCCCGCATGTTTTCGGCCGGCTGAAAGTGGGCAAAAGCCCGTTGGAACCTCTGGCAGTGCGCTTCCTTAAGGGACCGACCCTCGTGGACGTACTTGTCGGCGACCGAGTCCCAGAAGGATCGGACTTCCCCGGCCGTGAACCGATTGGGTTTGTACCTCCGGCCCATGACAAAAGCCCTGCTCATTCGTGTTTCTCCCGGCGAAGCGCGGCTACCTGGTCCATCACCAGCCCCATGAGGAAGACCATGATGCTGGAGACGGACATGATGACCGAGGTCTGCGGCACGTTCCGGCCGGCGGCGAAATTGGCGATCAGGAACCCCAGGGCCACGAGCATGAACGCCGCGCTTATGGGCAGAAAGACTTTCAATGGCTCGAAAAGCGTGGTCAAACGGAGCATCAACAGCAGCGTTTGCAGGCCGTGGCGAGTTTGCGACACCGAACTCGCGCCGATTCGCTTCTTGACCGTGATGGGCACCCACTTCACCGGCCGGCCGCTCTTAAGCATGGCAAAGGTGCTGGTGGTGGAGAACGAAAAACCCGTGGGCATGAGGTGCAGGTAACGCAGGATCACGCCGCGCTTAAACGCGCGGAAGCCGGAATTCACGTCCGGGATTTTTACACCGGCAAGAAAGTTCGCAAACGTCGAAAGGACAAACTTGCCCGGCCGCCGGATGGGCGGCTCGTAAGAATCGCGCGATCGCGTTCCCACCACCATGTCGTACGCGCCGATCTCATCGACGAGGCGTTTTACATCGTCGGGATTGTGTTGACCGTCGCCGTCGAAGCAGACGATTATGTCGCCTTTGGCCAGCCGGCACCCGGTCCTCAGGCTTGCGCCGTATCCCTTGTTCCAATCGTGGCGGATGACCCGGGCCCCGGCCAAGGCGGCAAGTTCGCCCGTATTGTCCGTCGAGCCGTCGTCTACGACGAGGACCTCGTAGTCGGGGTATTGCGCGAGCAGTTCTCCGACAACACTACCGATGGCCTCCGCCTCGTTCAGCGCAGGAATGACCACCGTGACCGTGCATAAGGTATTCCGCTCTTCAGCTTGCCCGGGACCCGGAGCGATGGTGGGGGAGGGACGCTCGTGGGTCCCGAGCCAATGGCTGATCACACTCATGAATTCTCCTTTTCCACCAGTTTTCATGCGTTATAAGAACGCTTGGTTGCCGTGACCTTGGCCGATACAAGGGTAACCAATGTAATAAACGAGAATAAACCTGGCTTTTCTACAGATAGACAGAACAGAGAGGTTGTGAGTTAATGGCTTCTGCGTGGCCATGACCACAATAGGTAGGGTGCGTGAAACGCACCGCCCCCTACAGATTAATGGTGCGTTTAACGCATCTACAAAATCTACAGAGGACCTCTCGATTTTCCAGTGTCTTAAGACTGGCCTTTTTGTATATGTCCGGTAAAAAATCGGCGAATATGCCGGGCATGGCTCGAAGGCCACTGATAGTGGATATCTATACCATCTAAAGGCTGGGTATGACACGTGTTTGTCCGCAAATCGAAATAAGAAGGTTATTCAAAAAGCCATGTTGGGAAAATTGGGTTAAATCGGCTAAATAGAAGGCAAATTCCAGACGCCGGAAGATTCTTTCAAGAGCCTTGAACATACTGTTTAACTAAAGGGAATACCGATAATAATCCTTATAGTCGAGTGATAGGGGCTTTTCGTGCGACGACAGAAAGCCTGTTTGTCGCACTTCGTCGGTCCAAAAGAGGAGGAAAAGCCATGTCAGGGGTTTCAAGCGTTAGCGGATCTAGTTCAGACGCCTATTATTACCAATTGCTGCTGCAACTCTCCAATGAGTTAAACGGCCAATCCGTCGGCACAACAAGCGATCAAAGCGGATCCCTGTTGACCAACACAACGTCCGGAGTCGATTCGACCATTCTCGATTCCACCCAATTGAATCTCTTGGAGGAGCAAATCAAGAAGGCGATCGAACAGGCCCTTTACGCTTTCCTGACTGCGAATAGCAATACTACATCGGATAGTTCCAAAACCTCGGACACAACCGATTCCACCGGTTCCACTTCGACGAGTTCGAGCACGATTAATGCCACGGATTTAATGACGGTCATCAAGAATGCTGTGGACGAGGTGTTAAAAGAAAACGGCATCGATCCCCAGCAGCTTGCCCCTCCGCCGCCGCCAGACGCCGATTCAGGAGCCAATCCCACGAGCACCGAAGCCTCAAATGCAACGTCACATAGAAGGCATCACCGAACAGGCGGTGCCGATGCTTTATTATCAGCCGGTTCCTCAAGCACCGACTCCTCAACGAGCACGAGCAGTTCGGATAGCACGAACGTTTCAAGCGCCACGAGCAATCAAAACGACCAGATAATAAAATTGTTGCAGGAATTACTGGCCAATCTTCA
>JBEKIK010000363.1:0-3377 GCA_050011795.1 Thermoguttaceae bacterium
CCAGGAGTATGCCGTTGGGATCGAGGGTGTGCATTACATTTGTGATACCCACGCCCAGATACCGGGCGGTTTCCATGACGATGTCCAATGAGAGCGGATCGCCGTTTTCGGCATGTTCGGCGACCAGTTTTGGCGTGAGTTCCTCGCCGCGGTTTAAATCGGCGACAAGCGAACTGGATCGGCCGGTATCGAGCGCCTCGCGGGTTCGTTTGACAACAGCGGTGGCGCTGGTGTAGGCTTCGAGATGTCCGCGTTGACCGCATGCGCACAAGCGCGCGTCGGGCGAGCAATTGATGATGATGTGCCCGCATTCGCCGCCGTGGCTGTGCTCGCCATCCAGGCAAAGCTCTCCGATGATAATGCCGCTGCCGATGCCCGTGCCCAGGGTGAACAGCACCATGCTGTGGAAATCGCGCCCGGAACCGACCCAGAATTCGCCGTATGCGGCGGCGTTGGCGTCGTTGGCGAAAGTGACCGGCAGGCCGCAGTGGTGACTAACGCGGTCGCGCAAAGGGAAGTAATCCCAACCCTTTAGGTTTGCCGGTTTGAGGAGTTTGCCGGCTGGAATGTCCATGGTGCCGGGCGAGCCGAGCCCTACCCGGGCGATATCGGAAATATCCACGCCCGCTTTTTCGGCGACCTGCAAGACGGCCTTGCCCATGCGGGCGGAAGCGTCTTCCGGTCCCTTGGGCACGTCGGAGGGGATGCTCAGCCAGGCCAGCGGTCGGCCCAGGTCGTCGACTATGCCCGCCTTGATGTTGGTCCCTCCCAAATCGACGCCGATGAAATAGGGTTTTTGGGCCTGATCGCGGGAGATGAAATGATTATTGTCGCGGGCCATTGGCATGTACGTGGTTCGGGGAAAAGTGATGTAATCTTATTGCACGAAAGAGACAGTATAAACCTTTTTTTCAAAAAGGCAATCAGCCTCCCCCTAGCCCGGATTCTCCATTTTTTATAGACTAACTGAAATATTATTCCATGTTTAAAACCCAGGATGACTTCCCATGTCGACAGCCGATCAACTTTATGACGAAGCAGTTGAACTTCAACAAGCAGGCAAGCTGGATGAAGCGGTAAGCAAGCTTGAAGAATTGATTGTATCGTTTCCGGATTATGCCTTGGCTCACGCCGGGCTGAGCGTATTTTACGGCAAGTTGGGCCGGCACGCCGAAGCCGTCGAACACGCCCGAAAGGTTTGCGAACTGGACAGCGAAGACCCGTTCAGCTACATGGCCCTAAGCCTGATCTGCCAGCGGGCGGGATTGATTCCCGAGGCCGAGGAAGCCATGAACGAGGCATTGCACCGGCAATGGGAGGCAAGACAGAAAAAGGAAGGCTGAAAAGTGGACAATGAGGGGCGGGCAATTCATTGCCCGCTTTGGCTGAGCAATGAAGGATGAAAGGCGATATTTAATCGGGGAAGCGGAGTTTCAGCACGAATTGTTCCCAATCTTGTTGGAAGGCGTCCATGTCGTCGCGGTTGAGCACGGTTTTTAGGGTGTTGTAGCCGGTGGGATCTTCGCGGCGGTTTTTGTAGAACTGGTGATAGAATTTTTTTAAGAGGTCGTGTTGCTGGAGATAATAGCACAGATATCGGGCTTGGGCGTAGTTTGTGCCTCTGTCTTTTTCGTAGAACTCGTTTGTGCCGGTGGAACAGAGTGTTTTGAATGACGGCACTTTTTTCGCCCGGATCGCCTCTTGCAGGCCGGGCAGGCGCCAGTTGGTGTAGCCGTGGATTTGGCCGTTTTCTTCGCCGCATTGTTCGTAGAGCGAGCCCATGCCTTCGTTGAGCCATGAGGGGCAGTCGGGAAAGTTGGCGGCCATGAAGGGATGCACAATTTCGTGAACCAGGGTGCCTCCGCCGGTGGCGATGTTCATCACCAATGCATGATCCTGGCCGGAGAAGTAACCGAAAGGCGTGTCGGGCTTTTTGTGGAATAGCCGCTGTGCATTTTCCTCGTAACTGTTTTTGTCTTTAAAGAGCCAGATGTCGAGGATTTCCTTGGGATCTTTGCTGAAATAGGCATCTTTAAGTTTTTTCACGGCCCAGGCCACGGTTCCATCGGCCCGGCGTTTGACCGCGGCCGAGTCTTCGTCGCCGATCACGACAAAGGGCGGGGTAACGATGACGGTGAATTGATCGTCAGCGGCTTTTTTCCGCAGTTCTTTAACGTGTGCGGCGTAATCGGCATCGGAAAACGAAGAGTTTTTTTCGGGCGTCGTCGAGTGCGCAATTCCAGCGGCAAAGGCAATCAAAATAATCGCGGCAAGGCTTGCGTATTTATTATGCACGATATTTTTGAAACCCCGGGTGTATTCACCTAACCCCGGGTGTATTCACCCGGGGCTAAATAAGTTTTATGTTGCCGGTCATTCGGCGGCTTCGAGGCGTAGAGGGACTTGGATTTGTTTGCCTTCGCGGATCACGGTCAGGACGACCTGGTCGCCGGCGTGTTTGCTTTCTATGGCCTCGAGGAAATCGTCGCCGGTGCGGATCGGCTTGCCGTCGACGCCGATAATCAGGTCGGCTGCGGCAAAATTGTTGGTTTGAATAATAAGCAGGCCTTGGCGCTGCTGCTTTATCTGCGGTCCCTGTAAACCGGCCTTTTGCGCAGGCCCGTTGGGCACAAGCGTCAGGACCAGCAGTCCGCGATCGGTTTGATACACCTTGCCGATTCCCGATTCAGGCCGGATCACCCGGCCGGTTGCGATCAATTGCGGCACGACGCGTTTTATGGTGTTTATGGGAATGGCAAAGCCCACCCCCGCGCTGTCGCCGGTCGAAGTGGCGATGGCGGTGTCCATGCCGATCATCTGGCCGTGGGTGTCCAAAAGCGGTCCACCGGAGTTTCCGGGATTCATCGCGGCGTCGATCTGAATGACCGATTTAAGTGTGCGTCCTGTGCGACGTTGCAAGGAACGGTTTAAACTGGAGATGATGCCGGTGGACAAGGTGCGTTCCAGACCGAAGGGATTGCCGATGGCAAAAACCTTTTGGCCCACGAGCAGATTGGCGGAACTGCCGAACACGACCGGATAGAGCAGCTCGGCGGGAGCGTTAATTTTCAGCACCGCGACGTCGGTGGGGGGATCGACGCCGACGACTTGCGCCGGGTAGTCGCTGCCGTCGAACAGAGTAACCTGAATTTGCTTGGCGCCGTCGACGACGTGGAAATTCGTGAGGATGCGTCCTTGTTGGTCGATTACCGAACCGCTGCCCTCGCCTTTGTCAGCGACACCGAAAAAGGAACGTTCGCCTGTTGTGTTGATGTTTACCACACTGCGGTTGACGTTTTGGTAGACAAGCACATTGACTTGCTCCTCAGGCGTGAGGTGCTGCAAGTCGGCGGCTGTTAGTTGGCCGGGGATGCTTC
>JBEKIK010000364.1:0-3375 GCA_050011795.1 Thermoguttaceae bacterium
TGCCGTGTACGATCGACTTCAGGCCGCCACGCGACTGACGCGCACCTGGGGCGATTGCTACGGCTATCTGATGGTGGCCACCGGACGGGCCGACCTGATGGTCGATCCGGTAATGGCCATTTGGGATGCCGCGGCCTTGTTGCCGATTCTTGAAGAAGCGGGCGGAACCTTCACCGATTGGCAAGGCCGGAACACCATCTACACCGGCGAGGGAATTGCCACCAATGGTTTGATTCTTTCCGAGGTTCTCGAAATCGTGAAGGGAACTCAGTAACCCGAGTTTTGGATAAAGTATGGTGATATTTTGCCCGGAGGGGCTTAGTCGTGTAGCCGGCGGCATTAGCCGCCGGGAAATAGGATACACAAATACAAAAGCCCTGAAAGGGCGACATTGAAGTGGGAAACGCCTATCAATGTCGCCCTTTCAGGGCTTGAACCGTCATTTAGACCTATACCAGGGACTCGCGTCCCTGGCTATACAACAAAGCCCCTCCGGGGCAATAAACAGATTCGTTAAGCAAAACTCAGGTCAGTGGGCAGTGCGAAACTGCAATCGGTTTGTCTTATTTTCCAATTCACCTTATTTCGCAGACTCTCGCATTTTGCCAATTTGTCGTTTGAATTATTAAAAAAATTTCTTTTTTTTGCCTGTTCCGAAACCCATGCCGGTCCTGATTCCCGAACATCCTGGAAATCAGAGACTTAGGGCAACTACCCTCATGGGCAGCGATAGCAGTGCTAGCCGGGGTATTTCGTCGCAAGCCTGGTCCTGCCTTGGACTTAGAAAAGTCTTTTAGACTCTCATTGACCGCTGTTAAGAAATTGTTAGACTTGTCGCTTTGCCCCGTATATTGTGGTTGGTTTGTTTTAAGATACAATATATAGGGGGACCAGTATATTTGGCAGGAAGTCCAATACTTTAACCGTGGAAGGAACTTCAGTCATGGATAAATCGGAAAACGAAACCTTGGCCGCCTCGGCCCTGTTGACCGATCATCCCGCACAAAAACCCGCGCGGGCTATTCCGTGCGGGCTTACGATCAAGTCGATTTTTTGTCCCGAGAACATTGCCGATCCGTTTTCCACCGTCCAGTGGGAGCGGCGCTCCGCCCAAATCAAAGGCGAAGGCGGAGAGATATTTTTCGAACAGCACGATTGCGAAATTCCAGTCACTTGGAGCCAACTGGCCACTAATGTCGTGGTCAGCAAGTATTTATACGGCGAAGTCGGCACGCCGGAGCGTGAGACCGGCGTTCGGCAGTTGATACATCGCGTTTGCCGCACCATCAGCGATTGGGGCATCGCCGACGGCTATTTCGCCTCCAAGGCCGACGGCGAGCGTTTCTACCGCGACCTGGTATGTCTTTGCCTGCACCAGTACGCCTCGTTCAATTCGCCGGTGTGGTTCAACGTCGGATTGTATCACCAGTACGGCATCAAAGGCGCGATGTGCAATTGGGCCTGGGACGCCGCGCGGCAAGAGATCGCTCAGCCCGAGAATCCTTACGAATATCCGCAAGGCTCGGCCTGCTTTATCCAAAGCGTGCGGGACGACATGGAAGACATAATGGAGCTTGCCCGCAGCGAGGCGATGTTGTTCAAGTTCGGATCGGGCACGGGCACGGACATCTCGACGTTGCGATCGCACCGCGAAAGACTTTCCGGCGGCGGCCGGCCGTCCGGACCGCTGTCGTTCATGCGGGTGTACGATCAGATCGCGGCAGTGGTCAAAAGCGGCGGCAAGACGCGGCGGGCGGCCAAAATGCAGTCCATCAAGGATTGGCATCCAGACGTGATGGAATTCATCGAGTGCAAGTGCCGCGAGGAAAAAAAGGTCCGACTCCTGATCGAGCAAGGCTACGATCCCCTAGAAGCCTACGATTCGGTGCTCTTCCAGAACGCAAATCTTTCCCTGCGCGTGAGCGACGAATTCATGCGGGCGGTGGAAGAAGACAAGCCCTGGACAACGCACTGGGTAACCGACCCCGGCAAGGCGGGTCCCTCGTATTCGGCCCGGGAAATGTTCCAAAAAATGGCCCAATCGGCGTGGACCTGCGGCGATCCGGGCGTGCAGTACGACAGCACCATCAATCACTGGCACACCTGCCCGAACTCCGGCCGGATCAACGCCTCGAATCCCTGCTCGGAGTACATGTTCGTGGACGATTCGGCCTGCAACCTGGCCAGCATAAACCTGATGAAATTCAGACGCGAGGACGGGGCTTATGACGTGGAGCGATTCAAGGCGGCATGCCGCGTCGTGTTTATCGCCCAGGAAATCCTGGTGGATCATGCCAGTTATCCCACGAAAAGGATCGCGCTTAACAGCCATCGTTTCCGGCCCATCGGACTGGGCTACTCGAACTTGGGCAGCCTGCTCATGTCCTGGGGCCTGCCGTACGACTCGGACGAAGCCCGGGGAATTTGCGGGGCCTTGACCTCTATCCTGCACGGGTCGGCCTGCCTGACCAGCACCGAATTGGCCGCCGCGGTCGGGCCTTTCGACGAATTCGAAAAAAATCGCGAGCCCATGCTGCGCGTCATGGAGATGCACTGGGAAAAGGTCGAGGAAATCACATCCTGCCCGAAGTATCTGTTCGACGCCGCCCAGTCGCTTTGGGACGCGGTTCTAACGCACGGTAAACGCCAGGGGTTCCGCAACGCCCAGGCCACGGTGCTTGCCCCCACGGGCACGATCAGCTTTATGATGGATTGCGACACCACGGGCATCGAGCCGGACATCGCATTGGTGAAGTACAAGCAATTGGCCGGGGGCGGAATGTTGAAAATCGTCAACCAGACCGTGCCGCTGGCCCTTAAAACACTGGGCTACGACGGCGCTCAAATCGAGGCCATCGTGGCCCACATCGACAAGAACGACACCATTGAGGGCGCCGCGGAATTGAAGCCCGAGCATCTGCCGGTCTTCGATTGCGCATTCCCGCCGCACAACGGCAATCGCTCGATTCCCTGGCGAGCGCACATTCAGATGATGGCCGCCGCGCAACCCTTCATCTCGGGCGCGATTTCCAAAACGGTGAATATGCCCAAGAACAGCACGCCGGAAGACATAGCCAACGCTTATACCGAAGGCTGGCGCTTGGGGCTGAAGGCCTTGGCGATTTATCGCGACGGGTCAAAGGAAGTGCAGCCGCTAATGACCAAGTCCAAGTCGGACAAGGGGCTGGAAAAACCGCTTTTAGGCGCACCGCGCCGCGAGCGCCTGCCGGACACGCGCCAGTCGATCACCCATAAATTCACCGTCTCGGGGCACGAAGGCTACATCACCGTGGGCTTGTATCCCGACGGCCGGCCGGGCGAATTGTTCATCACCATGGCCAAGGAAGGCAGCACCGTGGGCGGATTGATGGACTG